>DATHWT010000001.1:0-7204 GCA_035460345.1 Methylophilus sp.
ACCATCAACACACCAACCAACAGGCATACAGATAAAGCGGCTGCACCCATCATGCGCGGATGCCCAAATGACGCCCACGACAAAATATCACCTAACACTGGTGACGTTCGTTTGGTCTCGGCAAAGCGCCTTAAGGCAGCCTGCCTGGCTTCAGTTAAACGGGTTTCAACCTCTGCGGATAATGGCTGGACATCATTTTTCAGTAAATCCACACATTCGCGTAGAGGGAGTGGCAAGTCGTCTTCCGGATGACGTTGATTCCTCATGGCTTTACTCCTCTTTTTTGCAACTTCTGGATGCCGAGACCGGCCTGGCCTAATGACAGCGACAAAGCACCGACCGCGCGTGAGCAATGCGTTTTAACGCTTCCCTCCGAACAACCCATCGCAGCCGCAGTTTCGGCAACATCCAATTCTTCCCAATAACGCAATACGAATGCTTCTCGTTGACGTGCTGGTAATTTTTCTAGCGCTTTCCCGATCAGGGTCATGGTTTGCGAGCGCTGTAACTGTTCAGAAGGGTCGCTTTCCGGCCCTTCCACGTCTATGGTTTCAAGCAGGTCAAACTCTTCGTCCTCCTGCGAACCAAAAGAAGAAAACAAAGAGGTCCATAAATTACGGACCTTTTGCCGGCGCCAGAAATCGCGCGTGGTATTTTGCAAAATACGCTGAAACAGCATCGGGTATTCCGCAATCGGTTTACTGGCATACTTATCTGCCAATTTCAGCATTGCGTCCTGCACGATATCCAGTGCTGCATGGTCATCACGCACAGCATAGGCAGTTTGCCTGAATGCCCGCTTTTCAATCTGACGTAAAAAATCTGATATTTCTTGCGCACTCGCCACTACGGTTCCTAATCCCCGAGATAATCAAAGTTTTCAACTTGACGATCACTATTACTTTGCTGCATTTATGTTTATTTTTGGCAGTCAAAAAAATAGGTATCGTTTATCTCCCTGTTGAGCGGAGTATATCAGTTTTAATTTTATTACTGATAGAATAAGGCTTGATGGCTCCAAAACGATGGTTCACCTCATGATACTCAAACAAGAATGCGCTTCACCTCATGGCATGCAGTCGCATCCCCTGAATCTCAACCTTGCCACCCAGGAAGCTGCGTGATGGCCTCTACCCTGCCTGCCAGCCAGCTTGAAAAAACACCAGATGCGCAACACCTCAGGCTATACAGTCTGTTCCGCCTTTGCGCGTCCGGCATGTTACTGGGCAGCCAGTTGTGGCCATATTTAAGGGGTACGTTTACCGAGCCTGCTTATGTTTTCTGGGGACTGGTGGTGTTTTTCTTTTATGCGCTGACAGTCAGCTTCAGTTTCAGGCACCTGCAATCGAAAAGCGGCATCGCACTGAAGCTGCAAACCAGCGTGGATATTGTCTTTATCGTGGTCATGATGCATTTCCTGCAAAGCGGCCAGAGCGGTATCGGCCTGTTGCTGATTATTAACATTATCTTTGCCGGGTTGATCAGTGATGGCCGCTTTGCCATGTTTTATGCGGCGATTGCCACCATAGGCATCTTGCTGGAAAACACGCACCGAGTGATGAAACACAGCCTGCTTGGCAATAGTTACAATGATTACAGCAGCGCAGTGCTACTCTCTATCAGCTGCTTTGCCACTGCCTGGCTGGCGCAAACCCTGACCACCCGAATGCAAAGCAGTGAGAAACTGGCGACTGAGCGTGGCCAGGATATCGAGCAACTGGCCAGGACCAATGCACTGATTACGCAGGAAATGCCGAATGGCGTGCTGGTGATAGACCAGCACCAGCGCTTGAAACATTACAACTTTCAAGCCTGCAAACTACTCGGACTGGAAGACAGCCAGTGTCAGGAAGCCGTGCGCTCGCAGGCCGCCTTGAGCATGCTGACACCAGCGATCACCCAGCTACTGCAAACCGCACCTGCAAGTAAGCTTGCGCCGCAGGATGCCACCAAACTCACCATCAACAACCGTGACCTGGGCATCCGCTTTCATGCCATTTCTGAAAACATTAATAATGGCATGGTGATTTTTATTGAAGACTGGTCACAAATCCAGACACAGGCACATCAGGTGAAACTGGCGGCACTGGGCAGGTTGACCGCCAATATCGCACATGAGATCCGCAACCCGTTGAGTGCCATCAGCCATGCCACGCAGTTATTGCAGGAAGACTCGGTGGAACCCGGCACAGAGCGCATGCTGCAGATCATTTCAGACAACGTGCAGCGGCTGGACCAGATTATTAAAGACGTACTGGAGCTCAACCGCCGTGACCGGACCAACCAGGAACAATTTAATATCAAAACGTTTATGCAGGAGTTCTATCAGCAATTTTGTGCGGTAGAAAAGATCGACCCGCTTAACTTTACTCTCAGCCTCCCTGAAAGACACGGCACTATCGTGTTTGATCGTCGGCATATCAACCAGATATTATGGAATCTGTGTAAAAATGGCTGGCGGCATAGCAAGCAACAATCACGCAGCCTGCAACTCAAAGTGACTGGCGACAAAAGTGGCCAGTTCATCCATGTGCTGATTAAAGATGATGGCAGTGGCATAGACCCCAAGATCCAGCCACATTTGTTCGAGCCGTTTATGACAACGGAAAAAACCGGTACCGGCCTGGGCTTGTTTATTGCGCGTGAACTGGCAGAAGCCAATGGCGCAAAGCTGGACTATGCCAGCACGGCAAGCGGCACACAATTTTCACTGACAATTAAGAAGGTAATCGTTTAATGGCAAACTCTTATCGATGTCTGGTGGTCGACGATGAGACCGATATCCGTGAACTCGTGGTCCTGACCCTGGAACGCATGGGCATACAGGCCGAGAGCGCCAGCAATGTCACGGATGCCAAGCATATGTTGCACTCTTTCAGTTATGACCTGTGCCTGACAGATATGCGCCTGCCGGATGGCCTGGGGCTGGAACTGGTGCAACATATCAATGCCCAATTCCCCGGCCTGCCTGTCGCCGTGATCACCGCTTATGGCAGTGCGGAAAATGCAGTTTCAGCGTTAAAAGCCGGTGCGTTTGACTACATTACCAAACCGATTTCACTGAAACAATTACGGCCGCTAGTGGAATCTGCCCTGAAGCTCTCCTCGCAGAAAGAATCACATGGGGCCAATACAGTGGACCTGATTGGGGCCTCTCCGGCCATGAGTTATGTGCGCACCATGATCGCCAAGCTCGCACGCAGCCAGGCACCGGTATATATCAGTGGCGAATCTGGTAGTGGTAAGGAACTGGCCGCCAGGCTGATCCACCAGAACAGCTCGCGCAAGGACCAGGCATTTATTGCGGTCAATTGCGGCGCCATCCCTGAAAACCTGATGGAAAGCGAATTTTTCGGCTATAAAAAAGGCTCGTTTACTGGCGCTATCCAGGATACGCAAGGCCTGTTTCAGGCAGCCAATGGTGGTACTTTATTCCTGGATGAAGTCGCTGATCTGCCTCTAGCCATGCAAGTAAAATTATTGCGTGCTATCCAGGAGAAGAAAGTACGCGTGGTCGGTAGCACTGTGGAAGAAACGGTCGATGTGCGTATTATTTCAGCTACGCATAAGAACCTGAATGCCATGATGGAAAAAGGCGAATTCAGGCAAGATTTATATTACCGCCTGAACGTGATTCAACTCAAAATGCCTTCCCTGCGTGAACGGCCGGAAGATATCCCGGAACTGACCGAGCGCTTGCTGGGCAAACTCTGCCAGAACCAGAGCATCAGCAAACCCGGCATTGCGCCTGAAGCCAAAGTCTACATTCAGCAATTACAGTTTCATGGCAATGTGCGTGAACTGGAAAACATGCTGGAACGCGCGCTGGCATTGTGTGATGGCCTGAACATTGCGATAGAGGATTTATCCCTGGAAGACATGCCTGCTGCGCCACTCAGCGACAGGCCGGTGATGCCATGGAACACACCTGCCTTAGAAGACCGCGTGAGCTCACCTACAAGCCCTGCTCTACATAACGAGGTAATTGCACCACTGGAAAGTGTAACAAGCCAGTCAGCAAGTGCTGGCAATACCATGCTGCCTATGGATGTCAGCTTGTCGGATTATCTGGAAGATATCGAGAAACGCACTATCTTGCAGGCACTGGAGAAAACCAACAATAACAAAACTGCTGCTGCCAAATTACTGGGTATCAGTTTCCGCACTTTGCGCTATCGCTTATCAAAACTCGGCTTGTCAAAAGAGCAGGATGTCGAAGATAGCGACGGCGAAGAAGAATAAGGTTTTTAAAGAATTCAGATAAACTTGAAGTAACTGAGAAATACAGAGGTCGGAAGAGGATGAATGCCTGCCCTCTTCCGCGGAGTAATTAACTAAGCACGATAGCCAGATATAAAATATAGAACAGGCCATTGACCAACAGGTGCCATACCAGCAAACCACCTTTGGCCACGCGGTAACGTAACCATATCGCTGCCAGCAAGGTGATCAAAATACCCAACGCCACCTCTTTTCTTGGCGCCCAATCTGTCAGCATAATCCCGATTGCAGGTAACAATGTCCCCTGGAACACCATGGCACCAGTGATATTACCAAACGCCAGTGTATCCTTGCCTTTGCGTATCCATAAAATGCTGTTTACTTTTTCCGGAAGTTCGGTCGCAATTGGGATAATCAATAGTGACAAAAGCAAAGCTGACACGCCCAGAATCGCTGCCGCCGTTTCAACTTCATTGATAAAGCCTTTGGCACCTGCGATCAGCAAGCCAAGCCCGATCAGTAATTGCAGCACAATAGTGACGATATTGGTTGGCAGGCCAAGTCTGGACAGCATCATGACATCTTCAGCCTCGGTAGCATGCCCTTCCTCAACCAGTCCACGCGATGCCTTGATGGTCATCAGTACATACACAAAATAGATCAGCACCATCAGTATGCTGATGCCATAGCGCACCATGGCTTCGGTGTGCGGCACAAACATGGCAATCGTGGCGAAGATAAATGCCAGTATAAAAAAATTCAGATCACGCACCAGCCCGGTACGCTCGGGGCGAATATGCCCTGTGCTGCCACGTCGTTTCCAGACCGACAAGGCCATCAAACTGAGAGACAGTGTAGCGAGCATCAATGGTGCACCAAGAATCGCGCCTACGCCAATATCGTGACCGGCATGGCTATCGCCGGTGGAAGAGGTATAAGAGAAAATAGCCAGCAATGGCACCAGTGTTTCAGGCAAGGCCGTGCCGACTGCCGCAAAAATAGAACCGGTCACGCCTTCTGAAATCCCCAGGCGCTCACCCAAGTGTTCCAGCGCATTGGTAAACACTTCCGCTGCGATCAAAATCACCACCAACATTAAGAATAACTGCAAGAAAACCATGGCTCGTTCCTGTCTGGCGGCAATCAGTTTTCCATGCGGCCTCCGCCAAAGCGGCATGGAATGACAAACGTGTGGTTGCGGGCGGAATCATAACGCAATTCGCTCAAATTCACCTACAATGTTGGCATGTCGCTATCGCTTTCCACCCCTATTAATATTGATGATTTTGGTATGGCGAGCCCATGCCAGATCGTATTGTCACCGAATACCGATAGCCGCCCGGCTAATACCGACATCGACATGATCGTCATCCATAACATCAGCCTGCCGCCTAACCAGTTTGGTGGTCCGGGCATTACTCAGTTATTTACCAATCAACTGGATGCTGATGAACACCCTTACTATGCAACGATTGCCCATTTAAAAGTATCGTCACATTTCCTGATCTGCCGCGATGGCGAGTTAATTCAATTCGTCAGTTGTAACCAACGCGCCTGGCATGCCGGTGTTTCTACCTGGCAGGAAAGGGAACGCTGTAATGATTTTTCGGTTGGCATCGAGCTGGAAGGGAGTGACGATTGCGCCTTTAATGACGCGCAGTACCTCACCTTACAAGCGCTGATTGATGCATTAAAAAAATGCTACCCGATCCAGCATATCGTTGGCCATTCAGAGATTGCACCGGGGCGCAAAACCGATCCCGGCCCTTTCTTTGATTGGCAACGGATTAAATAAACAGCATATCTCGCCTTACCAACGCTATATCGCTGGCACTTTCCAGAAGTCCGCCAATCATTAAACCTCAGGATCCGTCGCGCGTGGCTGAGGTGTGGTATCCATACTGACGGCAATCACGCCAGTCATCACCAGCATAGTGCCAACACCTTGCACCCATGACAATTGCTCATCGAGAAAAACATATGCCAGCACAATGGTAGATACGGGGCCAATGGCGCTGATCAGCGATGCCTTACGGCTGCCCAATTGATGGATACCCAGATTCATCAGCATGGTGGGCAACACTGTCGCAATCACTGCCATCAACAACGCCAGCAAATAGACCTCTTTCGGCAACACGGTAAGCGTCACAAAAGAAGCATCAACACCAAAATGGCATGCGCTCGCCAGCGTCGTCAAACTCATGACAATGGCTGTAAATCTGGTTGCGCCCAGCTTGGGAATCAACTGGCCGCTACCCAACAGATAGGCCGCGAAGATGATCGCACTCAGCAATACCAGCCATGCGCCGTACAAGGCATCACTGGAGTTTAGTGCCGCGAACTCAACATCGTGCCAGACAACCAGAATCACACCGGCATAACTGGTGATCATGGCAAGCCATTCACGCCGCGTAATATGGTGCTTAAAAAATACTGCGCTCATGACAACTACCAATGTCGGATAGAGAAACAGGATCACTCTTTCTAACCCGGCCGACACATAATGCAGCCCTTCAAAGTTCAGCCACATCGAGCCATAACCGCCAACTGTCGCCAGAATCACCAGAAAAACCCAATCTTTGGCTGTCATCGTCCCCGGCGGCTTCTGGCGTATGGCCCACCAGCCCAAACCAACCAAGAATGGCATCGCAAATGCCATGCGCAAAGCAATCAGGCTAGCCGTATCTATGTGATAAACATAGGCAAGCTTGGCCATGATTGCTTTTGAAGAAGCAAAAATAGATGACAACAGCACCAGCATGGCGCCGTAATAAGGGTGTGTAGCGTGTTTCATATCAGCCCTGGATTTATTGGGCTCAACGGGAAGGGAATGCAAGATCAACCGCGGAGAGCCCGCGGTTGCAAAAGTTTAAGACAAGCAGCAACCGCGACAGGATGTGGCGACCAGCCACAATGCCTTTCGGGTCATTGTCACAACAGAAGGTTGGTAAAAGTGCTTGTGCATAAGGTTGCGGAATTTACG
>DATHWT010000002.1:0-67439 GCA_035460345.1 Methylophilus sp.
GAAAAGCGCTGAGTGACATCTCCTGCCGTTGATAAGGCCCGGAGCGCAACCAGACCAGTTCTTTATCCATATCGTAGCCAACCACCACTGCGTAATGCCACGAGGGCACCCACGAAAAGCCCAGGTTCTGCATCACCACCACTACATTGCCGGCAGCCACTTCCTGCATCACCGCTTCCAGTTGTGGCGGGATTTGTACGGTGATTGCACCATGGCGCCTGGCGGCAGCGAGCATTTCTATTTGCAGGCTGCCTTGCCGGCTAGGCACATAGACTTCAGGTGTTAATTGCTCGGGCGTGACTGAAATATTCACCGCATTTAATGCAGTCGCCAGGGCGGCCGGGCCACACTGGTATTGCTCTTGCGGGAAGAAAGGGGTTTGGGTAAGTTCGGCACGCCGCGGTAACTGCGCGTTTTGTATCGCTTCACGCACACCGGTCGCCGCACACGCAGTGAGCAGGCACAAAAAAGCCAGCATGCATAAACGTGACATGCTGGCTTTAAAGTGGCTCATCGTTCTACTGTTCCATCTCGCAAAGTGATCTGCAAGATGATAAAGCATTAACGGATTGAACGTGTGAACGGGAAGATTTTTGTGAAACCAAGGATATCTGTCAGCAGTAATACCAGGAACACCAGCACAATCGCACCAATGATGCCGCCACCTGCTGGTGCTTTGTCCAATTGGGTCGCCAGTTTATTGGCTTCGTCATCGTTCAGCGCTGCCACGCGTGATCTGGCTTCCATCGGATCGATGCCACGGGCCACCAATGTTGATTGCACTTCGTCTCGGGAAAGCATATCTACAATTTTTGCGCGGTCCTGCTCACCTTTGACGGTGATCGCCGATTCCGCAACCTGTTCGGTGCCTATCATGGCTGCCTGCACTGTTTGAATAGAGCCGGTAAAGAATATTGAAACTGCCAGGAATGCGCTTAAAAAACGTTTAGCCATGATCATGATGTGCTTCCTTATTGAGAAAATTAAACAGATATAAAAATTGGCTTAGACATTTCTATCTAAGCCAATCTAGTTACGTATTGCTATAACCTTCCGGTCAGGGCAAGAATCAGAATGATCAGGACAACTAATCCCAAGCCACCACTAGGGTAATATCCCCAGCCAGAGCTGTAAGGCCAGGCTGGCAAGGCGCCTACAAGGGCAAGAATAAGAATCACAAGCAGGACAGTTCTAAGCATAGCGGGTCTCCTAGATTTTAAACTTATGGACTCCAAACTATTGCCGAAAATCGAGCAATTTCGTTTTGAGTTATTAATATTAATTGAGGCTCAATCATGCAGTCGCGCTCTTAAACTTGCTATGCCCATATGGCTGAAATATTTGTAGGAATATTCCGATAACAATAGAAACGCTCACCGGCAAAGCTGGGATAAATCTGTGTCCGACCGACTGTATGACAATATCGCTGTCGGTGACACCCTCGAAATCATTCATCCTTACGGCGAGTTTGCGATTGATGCACAGCAAGAAAAGCCTGTCGTGATGCTGGCAGCGGGCGTCGGCATCACTCCCGTGATCGCTGCGCTGAATCACCTGGCCAAAGTCAATCCGCAGCATACTGTCCATTTGCTGTATGCCGCAGCTGGGGTTCAAGCTGTATACCAGCCACATTTCAGGGGAAGCCCAGGACAGGCTGACCGTTGACGATACCCCGCAGCCGTCCTTAAAAATGCAGAGATTTATGTGTGTGGCCAGACCAGTTTTATGCAGCCACAGAAGCATCGCTTAGTCGACTCAGGCGTAACTGCATCCAGTATCCACAAAGAAGCATCGGGCCTGATTTGTTAGAAGAGCTGGTGTAATAGCAAAAGAAAGGCCTCGCAAACGGGGCCTTTCTCTTATCCAGGCATTGCTTGATTGCTCAATTCCGGCATTAACATATTCCCTGCAACTTTGAATCTTTTGTGAAATCGCCACAAATACCGATTTCAGGTTTAAGTTAACGGTTATGCGTTACGTTATTGCTAGTGAACTCTGATCAATAGATAAGTCAGCGATGCTCGCCCACAAAAAGAATGCAAGTATGGATAGAACAGCCAAATCAGATAGAACAGCATCTTCGGATAGAACAACACAATTGGATAGAACATCGCAATTAATTGCAAACCTGGCTTATAGCTGGGGCGCAAAGTGGGGAGACGACCAGCGTGAATTATTTGAAAGCAGTCGTGATGCACATTCGCAGGCCATTCTGGATATCCTGACCAACCGTAGCCTGACCTCGGTTTACCAACCTATCGTGGCATTACAGAGTGCCGATATCTACGGCTTCGAAGGCCTGATACGCGGCCCGGCAGCGACCAGCCTGCATTCACCGCTGGATTTATTCGAGGCAGCCAAAGAACAGCTTTTCCTGCCGGAGATGGAGCACCTGAGCCGCCAGATTGTGCTGGAGAATTACGCGGCTACCTGCAAAAAGCGCAAGCTGTTTCTCAACAGCACTCCGGAAATGCTGATGATGTCCGCCCCGAATAAAGGTGAAACACTGGCCTACCTGGCCAGCCTCGGGCTGGAAACCAAACAGATCATTATTGAAGTGACCGAACAAACACGCAATATGGATTATGGCCTGTTGCGTGAGGCGGTGCAGTATTACCGCAACATCGGTTTTGAAATCGCCATGGATGACCTGGGCGAGGGGTTTTCCAGCTTGCGTTTGTGGTCAGAGCTAAAGCCCGATTATGTCAAAATAGATAAGCACTTTATCCGCAATATCCATCAGGACCAGGTCAAGTTCGAGTTTGTCCGCTCTATCCAGCAGATCGCGCAAAACTCCGGTGCCAAGGTGATTGCCGAGGGCATAGAAGTCTATGAAGAGCTATGCATCATCAAAGATCTCAAAATTGATTTCGGCCAGGGCTATTACCTGGGTCGCCCGGAGCGCGAACTGATACTGGCGATTGATGCAGAGGTCAAAAAACAGCTGGTCAGGAACACACTGCATCTTTACCAGAATAACTATGTGGCCCTCGACCAACGCTCTAACGTCAACAAGCTATTAAAGTATATCCCGCCGATTCCCGCCGATATGACCAATAATGAAGTCATGCGCCTGATCGAAGCCGACAACAGCATCCATATGCTGCCGGTAGTCAGTGGTGAAACTCCGATCGGCATGATTACGCGTTACGCCATGATAGACAATCTGGCGCGACCCTATCGCCGCGAGCTATACGGTAACCGCCGCTGTTCAGAAACCTTTATGGATGCACATCCGCTGATTGTGGAAAAATCCATGAGCCTGAAGGCGTTGAGCGACATCATCGCCGAAGAAGCGCAGCACTTTAGCAACGGCTTTATCATTACTGACAGTGGCCGCTACCTGGGCATAGGTCGCGGACAGGATCTGCTGCGCGAAGTGACACAAATGCAGATTAACGCTGCGCGCTATGCGAACCCGATCACACTATTGCCCGGCAATGTGCCTATCAATGAACAGCTTGAACGCCTGCTGACCTCTGAATGCAAATTCAGCGTCTGTTATTTTGACCTGGACACCTTCAAGCCGTATAACGACATTTATGGTTTCCGTCGCGGCGATGAAATTATCAGCTATACCGCCAAATTGCTGCTCAATCATGTGGACCAGCATTTTGACTTTGTCGGCCATATCGGAGGTGACGATTTTATCGTGATCTTCCAGAGTGAAGACTGGCAGGAGCGCTGCAAAAAAATCCTGAGCAATCTGGAAAAAGATATTCCGGAGTTTTATGACGCCGCCCATAAATCCGCCGGTGGTATCGTGGCAGAAGACCGGCAAGGTAAAGTGGTGCAGTATCCTTTTGTCAGCCTGTCGATAGGCGCAGTGAAAGTGAAACCAGGCAAATATAGGTCACAACATGAACTGTCCTCTGCTGTGAGCATGGCGAAAAAACAGGCTAAAAAAATGCCGGGTAACAGTTTGTTTATTGAACGCAGGTTTTAAAAGTAACAAGCTATAAAAAGGTTACAAAAAGCAAAAAGGCGAAGCAAGCTTCGCCTTTTCTGATTTAGCGTACGAACAACGCAATCAGGATAATAATTGGAATTGGGATACCAATGAACCATAGTAATAATGAACGCATAATATTCTCCTGAATTAAAAGTTAATAATCACCTTGCAAATTAACGCACAAACAAAGCAATCAAGATGATCAGCGGAATAGGCACGCCTAAAAAGAAAAGTAGTAGTGAACGCATATTAATTCTCCTGACAATTTAAAAAAGCTGGGCCTTACTGACTTTTATTTAAGCCCTAGCTTAATCAGCAAGGGCTTAACAAACTAATTACGCATCGCGGCAGCGACCACCCCATGTGGCGGCCAGGCTAGCTGAGAAAGCGCCGATCAACAGGGAAACAAACAACCACAAGCTGATGCCAATTGAAGCTTTACGCGCTGCGTCAGCCGCTTCTTTAGCTTTCACTTCAACTTCTTTAGCTTTGTCCTGCACGGTAGTGTAAATCTGGTTTACACGTGCTTGAGCCTCTTGTTGAGTTAAACCTGTATGTTGAGAAACCAGTTGAGCAAGGTAAGCTGAGTCTTCAGCAGATAATGAACCGTTGGCAACTGAAGTCGCGATGATGCGGCTTACTTCAGCGCTAGGCACTGACTCTTGCTGTGTATTCGCAACCGCTGGATGATGCGCGGCGTGGGAAGATGGATCATGATCAACAGAATCTGTCGCAGTATTCGCAGGCGCTGGTCTGAACAAAGAGTCTACAAAATAGGCTGAAGCACTACTTACTTGGTCACCAGCTTCTTCACCCATGCCAGTATGAGCCGCAGCTACCACACCTGCTGTCGCAGCACCGCCTGCAACGCTTGCAGTGGCTTGCACGCCTGTACTCACAATAGAGCCAATAACTGAAGTTAACAGTGTAGCGGTGACCAATGTAGCCACACCCCAGGAAATAAAACCATGCGCGGTATCACGGAAGTAGACTTCATCAGCGTCTGTGTCTTGCCATCTGACACGCAGGCGGCCTGTCAAATAGCCACCCAAACCGGAAGCTAATGCCTGGGTCACAGTGATCCAGATAATGGCAGCAATACCGAGTGTAGTAGCGGTTACACCATCATGCGACCATGGTGAAATAGAGGATAAACCCAGCCCTGTACCCAGGATGAACAAGATAAGCGAAATGACTGCAGCAGCCACTGCGCCTAGCAGGATTGCGGCCCAAGAGATTGCACTCCTATTAGTTGCATCGACATGCGTAAGGTTGTTTGCGCGACCCGCCGATGGGTCAGTGGATAAAATAGCTTGTGCCATGATGTAGCTCCATAAATTTATAATTAAGTTTTTTTATTTCAACCTGATGCATCTTGCGACGGGACTAGATCAAAAGCAGTCGTATTGACCAGTATTAAATCAGCCCTATCAACGAAAAAATGAGCATTAGAACGAGTGCTGAACCTATGATGCCAATCGGGTAATAACCCCATTTGGTACTGTAAGGCCACGCTGGCATTGCAAAAAATAAAGCGATAATAAGAAGTCCAATCAAAATATTGCCGAACATGATCCCTCCAGAAATCAAATAAATTAATAGAAGATTGAACGCTTTGTTGCGAACATTACGCCTAGTAATACCGCAATCATTTCACTACATTAATTTCACTACAATGTATCGTGTTTCATACCCAGTAGAATGAGGCTTAATCATGCGGATTTATTGGGGGCTGCTCCATCGCATTTCCACTGAATTTTTTGTAGGAATCGTCGGACGCCAGGCATCAGCGTTCGATCAAGTGGATGATGCTTAACCTGCACTTGCTTAAGTGTGGTCAAGCGATCATTTGGGAAACAGCTTGATGATATCGGGTGTGAGTTGTTGCTTGTTGCCCAGGTAATCTTTCCAGGGGTCATTCGCCAGCCCGGATAGCCGTTCAGAGATATTCGTGATATTAAAGGTATCAGCCTGTATGCTGGCGCCTACTTCATCCCAGGCCAGCGGCGTCGCCACCGGTGCGCCAGTGCGTGCCCTGGTGGAATAAGGCGCAATGGCCGTCGCGCCTGAGCTGTTGCGCAGGTAATCAATAAAGATGCGACCTTCCCGTTTCTTTTTGGAAATGCTGGCGGTAAACCGGTCCGGGATTTGCGCCTCCAGATAATCGGCAACCCCGTGCGCAAATGCTTTGATCACTTCCCAAGGATATTCTGCCTTGATAGGTACTTCCACATGCAGGCCTTTGCCACCGGTGGTTTTCACAAAACATTGCAAACCCACCTCTTCCAGCAAGCCCCTCAACAACAGGGCCGCTTCGGTCACTTTTTCCCACGCCAGTCCAGGGCCGGGGTCTAGGTCAAAGATCAAGCGGTCTGCCAGGGCAGTGACCGGATAGCGTGAGCCCCAGGTATGCAACTCCAGCACACCTAGCTGTACCAGTTCAATGATGGCGGGCAGCTGGTTGGCGACAAAGTATTCCGCCGCCTTGTTGGCCGGATCAAGCTGTATCGCCTGCACATGACGGTGGCTGTCTTTGCTGACATGCTTCTGGAAAAAACAGGTTTTATCGTAACCATCCGGGCAACGCACGATGGAAAGCGGCCTATCCTGCAAATAGGGCAATATCCACGCTGCCACATCGACATAATGGCGGGCGATATCGCGCTTGGTGTAAGCGTCTTCTGCATACAATATCTTGGCGGGATTGCTCAGTTTGATGCCGGCAATGTGCGATCCGGCTGTAGCGTCTGCCTGGCGGGAGGGGCTGACTTTGCTGGATGATGGTCTTGGCGTTGGCGCTGGCTTTTCTGCGATTTCCTGCCTGATCAGTTTGGCAGGCTTGTCATCGCGCAGGCCGACAAAACTGGCATGCCGTGCCAGGCCACCACCGGTCCATTGCGCAAACTTCACTTCTGCCACTAATACAGGTTTCAGCCAGTGCACGCCTATCGCATCGCGGCCAGTTGGCGGGTTAGCGAAAGCGGGCTTGCTGGCAGCTAATCTGGGGAAATTAGCTGCAATCATTTTCAGGCTATCGCCGTTAAAACCGGTGCCCACCCGCCCGGCATAACGTAAATGCCCGTCCTCATCATAGGTGCCTATCAGCAATGCCCCGAATAAATCACGGCTGCCAGCCGGGTCGGTATAACCGGCCACCACGAATTCCTGCCGCATGCCACATTTGATCTTGAGCCAATCCGCCGAGCGTTGTTGCACATAGGGGCTGAGGGCATCTTTTACCACCACGCCTTCCTGCCCATGCACGCATGCCTGCCTCAATACTTCTTCTGCGTGACCGCTGATATGGTCGCTAAAATGGATAGGGCTTTGCGCATCCTGCTTGCCCAGCAAAGTGCGCAATAAATCCTTGCGGTCTGTCAGCGGTAACTGCGTGAGGTCATAACCATCCAGGTACATCAGGTCAAACACAAAATAGACCAGCTTCGCTTCATCGCCCAGGCGCATGGCATTTTGCAGCAACTGGAAACTGACATGGCCGTCTGGCCCTATCGCCACCACCTCTCCATCCAGCCATGCCGAATCCGCAGGCAATGCAGCCAGCGCTTTCACCAGCCCAGGCCATTTGGCGGACCAGTTGTGACCCTGGCGGGTGAACATCTTGGCGCTGCCATGCTCAATCCTGGTCAAGGCGCGATAACCATCATATTTAAGTTCAGCCAGCCAATGATCGCCTGCGGGCACATGTGTGGCCAGCGTCGCCAGTTGCGGCTGAAAAGTGGTGGGCATGGTGGTGCGAGTGGGCGTAGTAGCGTTTTTGGCAGCGGGTTTTGCGGGTGGATGTGAGTTGGAAGCATGCGTGCTTGTGTAAGGGATGCCGCTAACAGATCCGGCAGCCGTTTCTGTGATGTGCGCGTCTTTGCCGCTGCGGGATTCCGCATCCTGTTCCTTGATCAGCAACCAGTTGGCTTTATTATCCTTGCCTGCAGAAGCGCCTTTCATGCGCACCAATGCCCATTTTCCCTGCAATTTATGGCCATGCAAGTAGAATTTCAGCGAGCCGTTTTTATAGCCTTTGACCGGGTCGCCTATCGCTTCCCAGGTACCTTTATCCCATAGCATCACATGCCCGGCACCATACTGGCCGGATGGAATATCGCCTTCGAACCTGCCGTATGCAAGCGGGTGATCTTCGACTTCGACTGCCAGGCGTTTGTCTGCCGGGTCCAGGCTGGGGCCTTTAGGCACTGCCCAGCTTTTCAGGGTGCCTTCCAGCTCCAGCCTGAAATCGTAATGCAGATTGCGTGCATGATGCTTCTGGATAAAGAATAACAGCTGTTCACCGGAAGACTCGATCTGGCCGCGCGGTTCACGGGTGATATTGAAATCGCGCTTTTTCCAGTAGTGTTGTAAGCCCATGGCGCATCCAGTCAGGCTGAGCGTTTACGCGCAGGGTCGGCAGCGTTGGTGGCAGACTTGCTGGCACCAGCCTTACTTGATTTAGGGCTAGCTGTTTTGGGATTTTCCGCTTTTATGCTGCCTTCTTTTTTATTGGCTGAACCTGCGACTTTGTCGCCTATACTGGCTTTGAGCAACTGCATCAGATCGACCACGTTGCTTGGTTTAACCGCTGCGGTTTCTTGTCCCTCCTCAGCAGCTTCGGTCAGTGTGTGCGTTTGCCCGGCTTTTACTTTTTTCTTCACCAGTTTGAGAATATCCTGGCGGAAAGTATCCTGGTATTGCGCAGGCTGCCAGCGCTCGGACATATCTTTCACCAGTGACAAAGCCATGTCGATTTCCTTGGCAGACACTTGCGACTGTTTGCCTGCTTTGGGCTGGGTGATTTCCGGCAATTCGCGGATTTCTTCCTGGTAACGCAGCAGGTTGAGCACAATCGCATCCTGGTAAGGCATCAGCGCGGCCAGGTGTTGTTTGGTGCGTATCACCACCTGCCCTAACGCCAGCTTGCCCGAGCGTTCAAGGGTCTGGCGCAGCAGGGCATAGACTTTTTCGCCGCCTTTGCCTGGCACCAGGTAATAGGGTTGCTCAAAAAAGAAGACCGGAATATCGCTGGTTTCTATAAACGACAGGATATCAATGGTCTGAGTACTTTCGGGGTTGGCTCGACGCAGGTCTTCGTCGGTTAACACCACATATTCGTCTTTTTCGTAGGCATAGCCTTTGACGATATCTTGTTGCTTCACTTCCTTGCCAGTGACCTTGTTATAGCGTTTATAGCCGACCGGCGCAAAATCACGCTTATCCAGCAGGTCCAGGTCTAAGCCAGCGCTAGTGCTTGCAGAATGTAATTCAACAGGGATATGCACCAGGCCAAAACTGATGGCACCTTTCCAAATCGGGCGGGACATAGCAAAACTTTCAATAGGCAGGTTAACGCATCATCGCGTTTCGCGTAGGTTGGCCCTATCGGATTCGGCTGAAACTGGTGTAGGAAAAGGATGAAAGCTTGATGTGCATGTCATAAAGGCCATGCTTAATGATGACTGATCCTGCATAACTGGTTAACTGGTTGACCGGGAAATTTTCCCTCCATTTCATTACATATGAAAAGATGGTGTGTTAGTTAAAAAATAGGCGTATATTGAAAATTCACCTCTCTAGCGCAGTGTTGAAAGTCCCCTCTTTGTAGCCGTCTGAGGCCCCACCATTCTCCCCCTCGCTTAAACCTAGTAAAGGTCAAGTCATGGATGAAAATATATTGTTTAGCAATGCTGACATCAAAGTCAGTCTTGAGCATTTAGATGTGCATGGGAAAATCTATCCGGTGTCGGACATTCATTTTGTCGAATCACGCCTGGTAGAACCAAAACGCATCGCGGCATTGATCCTGTTATTCACCGGCCTGGCATTATTGCTTGATGAAGGCAGTTTATTTGCCCTGGGCGGCTTTTTCGTCTTGCTTGGAATTGTGTTTTGGGTGTCTGGCGGCAGCAAGTTCTCAGTGGTGATTCATACCGCTACCGGAGAACATCGCGTGATTACCAGTAGTGACCGCCTGTTTACCGAAAAGGTGATTAACGCGCTCGATACTGCGATGTTAAGCAATGTACCGACCAAAGCGAACGTAACTTCAACGCCTGTACATGCTTACAGAGATAATAACGATATCAACTTTGGCGCTTCGTAGGTTTAGCTGATCAAAACAGGGCTGCTTATATAACAGTCCTTTTTGAATACAGGTGAAAGTGCCTGGCTGATTTAAGCTGGCTGGGAAATACCTATCAGTGCTTCGGTAGCCGCAGAACTATCAGTAAGGGCCAGGTCAGCCAAAGAAATGATACCAACCAATTGGTATTCGCTATTCAACACCGGTAATCTACGCACCTGGAATCGTTTCATATAACTCGCGGCATCTTCTACCGTCTGGTCTTCATACATATAGCGTGCTTCAGTGCCCAGCAACTGGTTTATTCTGGTGTCATCCAGCGATAGGCCACGTGCCACTGCGCGGATGGTGATATCTCGATCAGACAGCATGCCAACCAACTCACCATTTTCGCAGACAGGCAAAATACCCAGATCATGCTCGGCCATGGTTAGGGCGGCGCTGCGCAGGGTATCGTTAGGGGAAGCGACAATTACTTCAGGGGTCATAATCTGGCTAATCAGCATGGTGAATCCTTATCAAATATTAATGTGCCAGTTTGGTTTGGAACCTGAAGCACTATAGGAATAAGTATAAGGATTCATGAGACTAGAGATTATCCGTAGACCGCTGATAGACGTGTCAGATGTAGATTCAATCAAACGCAGATTCATCTGACACGGCAATCTCCCGCACCTAATCTATCGTCACCAGTTGTTTATCCTCCATCGCTTTCGCGCCTGGGATCAACACCACTTTCCGGCAGTCTTCTTCCTTCTTGTTGAAGATGTCGTAGCCTCTGGCCGCATCTTCCAGCGACATTCTATGGGTAATAATATCGGCTGGTTGTAATCTTCCCTCTTCAATATCCTCAAGCAGTTCACCCAGGTAACTATGCACATGGGTCTGGCCCATTTTAAAAGTGATGCCTTTATCAAAAGCATCGCCCAATAAAAAGCCATGTATAAAGCCCGAGTAGACGCCAGGGATGCTGATAATGCCGCCACGGCGCGTGGCCGCTATACATTGACGCAAGACCTGGCCACTACTGGTTTCGAGTTTTAAGGTAGTCAGCGTGGTTTCAAACAGACTGCCTTTGGCTTCAAAACCCACTGCATCTATGCTGGCATCCACACCTCTATTACCGGTCAGCTGGATGATCAGGTCGGCCGGGTCGTCATTCTCATCAAAATTAATGCTGATGGTGTCATAGGCTTCCTGGGCGAAGTCCAGGCGATACTGGTGATGATCAATCATGAATATGGTTTCTGCACCTAGCATGCGCGC
Organism: Methylophilus sp.; assembly: GCA_035460345.1. Lineage (GTDB taxonomy): Bacteria > Pseudomonadota > Gammaproteobacteria > Burkholderiales > Methylophilaceae > Methylophilus. Next base: position 11,304 of record DATHWT010000002.1, read on the forward strand.
ACAGGCAGCCGCCATCAGGCCGACTGGTCCCGCACCAAAAATGGCGATTTTTGAACCGGGCACCACATCCGCATTCAGTACCGCCTGATAACCGGTGGGCAAAATATCGGTGAGGAATAACACCTGCTCATCTGCAAGCGAACCTGGCACTTTAAACGGGCCGACATTCCCATGTGGCACGCGCACCAGCTCAGCCTGCCCACCAGGCACACCGCCATACAGGTGGCTGTAACCAAACAGGGCGGCAGGCGGTTTGATGTCTTTTTTATTCAACGATGCGCCACGGTCAGGATTGGTCGTTTCACACGCGGCATACTGGCTTTTTTCACAGAAGAAACAGTGACCACAGGCAATGACAAACGGGATGATTACGCGATCGCCTTTTTTCACATTGGTCACTGCAGGGCCCACATCTTCCACTACCCCCATAAACTCATGGCCGAGAATATCGCCATCTTTAACCTCAGGAATTTTGCCGCGATACAAGTGCAAATCAGAACCACAGATAGCGGTAGCAGTCACCCGTAAAATCACATCATCTTCCTGGGTCAGGATAGGATCAGGGACGCTCTCAACTCGAACATCGTTGCTTCCATGATAGGTGAGTGCGCGCATAGAGAATCCTTGAATAAGTTGAAATGTCGGCTTATGGCTAGTGATCAGTGCTTTACCACAGCCAATAAATATCTCGACTTTAAAGAGAGTAAAAAATAAGCATAAGCGTGCTATCTCTGATACTTTTGTAGGTATAGCTAATCCTTAACACTGTGGATTGATTGAAGCAGGGATGAAAGCAAGCTTCTCTCTCACTGACAGGTGAATCAGAGACGCACTGACAGTCAGCCTTCAGGTTTATCCCTACACTATTTTCAAATTCAATCATAAAAAGGAAATCACCATGAATTCATTCAAACGTTTAATGTTTGGCTCGGCTTTGTTAGGCATGCTATGCCTTAGCCTGAATGTGAGTGCAAAAGATGTAACTTCTTCAGATAAGCGCTTTTTAAAGAACGCCGCTGAAGCGGGCAACTATGAAGTAGAAGGCAGCCAGCTGGCACTTAAGAAATCCAAAGATGTGGAAATTCTGAAGTTTGCCAAGATGATGACGGAAGACCATACTCAGGCAGCGGCCAAGGTCAAAGACTTGGCCGCCAAGCGCGGGGTGGAGCTGTCAAAAGAACCCAGCCTGATACAGCAAGCAAAACTCAAATATCTGGAAACCAAAGAAGGCACAAAATTTGACAAAAGCTATGCCGCTGGCGTAGGTGTTTCTGCCCATGAGCAAACCATCAAACTGTTTGAAGACGCGGCTGAAGATGCTACTGATCCGGAGATCAAGAAGTTCGCGACTGACACTTTACCGGTATTGAAAAAACACCTGGAAGAAGCGAAAAGGATTGATACCAGAGTAAACAAAGATGACTAATACCAGCTTAAGTACGATAAGTTAAGCGTTAGATAATCATCGATACATAACTAATGCAAACCTGCCCTCACTCAATTCTGTTGAGTGAGGGCAGATGTTTTTTAGCGCATGGATTTGCGGATGCAACCTAGGCCTGGATTTTACCGCTGTCTGGTTGCGATGGCTGCCTCGATCCAGTCTTCCAGGTGTTCACGTATATAAGCATAGACTTCTCTACTGCTTTCCCCTGGGGGGTCATACGTCTGGACGATGGAAGATAACTGCCTGCCATCCGGCAAAGTCAAGGTAGCGAAAGGGTCCGGCCCGGCTATCGATTCCTGTTGATTTTGATCAAGCAATCTATGGATGCGTATGCCTAACAGGCCTTTGCCACTACTGAGGGACTGTTCAATTTCATAATTCACCCAGCGACTGTCGGCCGTATCGGCCCCAATCAGCACAATGGTGCAGCTGCGCCCATTCAGTTGATCATCTATCCAGCGCATGATGGCAGCCTCATCACCCTGCTTGACCCTTTCCCAGGTGTTATCCTTTGCCGCCTGATTACCTTCCACCACGCCGATATTACGCACCATGGAAGCACGCCAGCAATCGCTTTCGTAATCAAAACTATAGAAGACCCTGCGCGCCATACCCAACCTTGTGAATTTTAAAGCCCCAGATAGTACTTTAAACTGAATAGGTTTGAATATCTAATTGAAGATGCTATGTATTGCCGGAAAAGCAACCAAAAGCGGAAAGGGAGTCAGTGATTTGGGCTTACTGCATCGCCCTGGTATTCATGTAAGAAAAATGCGTATGAAACATGCGTGCGAAATCGATATCGGCCAAATCTGCCTGCGTGCCATAGCCATGATCTAGTGCCAGGGTCAACGCCGCCCCACCAGGCGAAGGTACCGGCAACACGCTGGCATCCGGATGATAATATTTAAAGATGGCATGCTCTGTTTCCACACCTTCCATGCCGCCAATAAACACGGCGCCCGTCAGGTCCTGGCGAGAGAGCATTTCCTTGCGCATATGCAATATACTGGCTTCGCGGTCTCCGGCCACGGCATTGGTAAAAATCACATTGCCGAATTTCCGGTTTTCTTCAGGGTAATCATCTTGAAAAAACTTGCTCTGGTATAGCACTACCGCATCGGCATAATCCACACCCAAGTCTTCACAGATACTCCATAGCATGGGCGTGATTGCCGGGTGCCCGCCCCAGATGATCTGATGCTGCCGGATGATGGCGATGATCATTTCACGGACCGCGCACTGGATCAGGAATGGATTGGCAGTCTCGTGATAAGTGCCACGATGCTTCAACGGCACACTGGCGGAAAGAAAAATCGCCCCCATTAATGCCTCCACTTTGTAAATTGTGTACTGGCTTCGGTGGCTTTGATCCAGCTGGCGGCTTGCACATGTGTCTTCAACCAGTCTAGGTGTTTGAGCCCTTCCTGATGCAGACCAACCGGATCGTAAATCACCGCCACAGACTGGTGAGGCGAATGCTTGTACGCCTCTTCCAGATTGAAAGGAATAGGCACGCCAACGGTAGGGTAAACGGTCAATTGTTCGCCATTAGGCAATTGCAGATGGACGGCTTTGTGCGCACTCACACCCAGCATTTTTCCGCCTATGGCCTGGATGGCAATACGGATGCTGCTGATCAGATTGACCGAACGCACTGCATGGTTCTGACTGCGGATTTCTTCAAGTTGTTGGCAAATATTAGCCAGGGCATCTGCTGCGATGCGACCGGAATCATGCGTGATATCTGTCGCCGACAGCTGTATAACGCTGGCGGTAGCTGACCGCAGGGAAGTGGCAGCATCGGGCCAGCTCACCTTCATCACACTGATGCCTTTGGCAAGCACCCGGCCAAACTCCGCATTCGTCCACCGATTTTCAAAATAGGCAGGCGTGTCAAGCATCAGCAATACATCCGAATCATATAATCTATGCCATGATAGGGCTTCCACCTCTTCAGCCGGCGCTGTGCCCTGGCTGTCGAGAAATACATCAAACTGGCGTTCTGCCAGCGCATTAAACACTTGCGTCGCCACTGTAGCCGCCTCGTCGCGACGATAACTGATGAATACCCGCCGGTGCTGGGGTAATAACCCCACACTTTCAAGCAAGGTAGTCGCTATGCCCTTGGCGCCCGCTTCCAAATAGCCCAGGCAATTGAGAGGATGCAATATTGCAGGCAACTCAACTTGCGCCTGATCTACTTTTGAGACAACGGGCAGTACAGGTACTCCGCGTTCGAGTAGTTCTTCCAGGTTGGCAGTATCTACTTGCTGGCCACCAAAAAAAATAGCGGCAGCAGGTTGCAGTTGATGCGGTTTGAACGTGGTTGGTAAGATTTCCCAAGCCACATCATGCCCTAAAAGTAGATTGAATCTTGCCAATGCTGCAGCTATACCTTCGCTGAGCGTACTGAGTTGAACCTCAGTCGGTGTACCGAGCACAGCGAGTTGATACAGGAATGTCATAGCGGCTAATGTTTCTCTCAAAGGAATAATGCAGCGATGTCATCATTTTAATGCTTGCATGGATACTAACCATCATACTTCAAATCTTTTATTGATTAATTACATCAATTTCAGCCATTTATTAACTTCTTAGCTGGCATATCAAAAGTGAAAGTTTCCATCAATTGGATTTAAAACCAAACTCATGCCTATAGAAACGAACTAATTAATCTTACACAATATATTATAAAAGCACAGATCGATCATCCAGATTTTCTGCTCAGCTCAGTAGTCATTTAACGCTGATATGCATGTAAGAATTTACCGACAATTGACAAAGAGCATATACATCTACACAAAGATAAAAAAAAGATGCGTAGAACGCATCCTTAAAATGACGCGGCAAAGGTTATTCACCGGACATCATCATGAATTAGTTTTTCTTGTCGGTCTTGTTACCAGACTTGGCACTGTCACCAGCACTACCTGATGCATTTTTACTTTTTTCATTTTTGTCACTTTGACCAACCTTTGAATCCTTGTCGCTAGAGCCACTGCCAGATTTTGATGCGCTTTGCTTGTTACCTTGAGTTGTAGCCATGATTTTTCTCCTGTTCGCCTCCAGATGATGACCCACTGCCTCAGGTATCTGGAAAGACGGGAATGAGGTGAAGCAATGTGTCCCTATGGTAGGGGGAGAGTGACAAGGAAATTATCCGTACATGGCTGATTGCATCGTCAGACATTCATTCAAAAGCTTTGCCTGACTTTCAGATCACCCCGCCCAATGCTAACCCGATCAGCATCGTCAGCAGAGAACCAGTCACCTAGGTTGGACAATATCCCCACCTGGCGCTGTAAGGCCACACTGGAAAAAAAGCGAATAGAGCGACAATATTAATGCCTATCAGTATGGTACCCAGCAAGCTGACCTCCTGAAATCAAACCAGCTGCGCTTGGATATCAAGCTGTTTCCAGTATTGGTTTTCAAATGGGTGATACTGAATGATGCTTTATTCTCACGGTATATTCTATAGAGCTGGCACTGAGCCGGTTGTCAGAATTAATAGCCATTGGTAGCGAATCATTCTTGCCCCACTGCCATGAAGTTACTATGGCTTCAAAACGCAGTTAAACTCATATTTTCAGGCATGATCAGAGGCTAAGCCCAGGCATAAGGAATAGCTCAAGCTGCAATAAGAGGTTGTAATTAACAAGAATTAATTTAGGATAACCACCTATGCATCTCTTTTTTAAATAATTCCAGCCCTTTTTAATATTATTTGGGCAGCATGCCGGTCTTAAAATGCATTAACCGTATGGGATGGCGTATCAACAAAGTAAGTGGAAATATGAACGAACTAAAAATTAAACAAGCAAAAGCTGCATTACAAACACTGCCTATTCTCACCCTATGCATTTTTATCTCTTTCGTCATCGCCCTGTACCTCAAGACCGGGCTTTCATCTCTCACCCTGTCAATACTGATCTCTACACTCGTGATGACTGCATACGGAGTCTGGGATCTGCATACCACCTCGAAAAGGCAAGTCTCTATTAATAGGCTGAAAGGCCACATCACCGTGGTGAGTGTGAGCATCATCGGTCATCAACGCATCAGGCATTACCCCATTCAATACTTCAGTGCAGTGAGGTCTTATATCACGGCTGAAAATGCAGCGAAAAACATGGTTGAACTGGTCACCAATGATGGCAAACGCGGATTGCTTCTATCAAGTTTTTCACCTCATGGTAAAAAACTCGGGTTTCTTGAGGGTGAAAGAGAAAACCCGGATGCCACCGCACTAGTGAATGCAGTCATAGTGTTTATACCTTTGAAGAATCTGGGATTCGTAGGCAAGCGATTTGAAACTGAATCCGTAGAAAAAGATAGGCGCAACTTTTTTAGCAAGCTATTCTAGCGCTGTGTGCATTTATAGAAAACATCCAACATCCAACATCCAAACCAGATAAACACATTTGAAATGAGCAAAAGCACTAATATTTTTCTTTTGCTCAGTTGAGTTATTTTTTCATCTGTCACCGACATAACAAACCCCTGTTTTCTGAATAATGAATGCAGGCGACGTAACGTGCGCCGCCTCTTTTACCTAAAGATACCTCAATTTTTTGAGCGCACACAATATTCAGGAACGGCAAAGATTTATGCCAGTTTCTTTATATTGTCACTACCTGTTTTTAGTCGCATTGATCAAAAGCTTGTGTGAGATCACAACTTAAAAACAACCCCTCTAAAGATGAAATCCCAGACAACAATTATCGCGAGAATAAATAACAATAAACCCCCAATTTCAATAATTCCCTATTAGTCAAAAAACCAGTTAGACTGCTTGTTTTAGCAGGTATTTTTAAATAAAAAAAACAAAAGATTGAGTTCTTTTAAAACACGGTAATCTATTTACCAGTAACTGAACAACGGAGATAAAGATGAGTCAGGAATCAGCATTGCAACTCACTGAAGTGATTAAAGGTAATGAAGAGGCTTTGGTAGATGAATTGATCTTAGCCATGAAAACTAAAATCATTCGATTTGATAAAGTGGCGGAGTTTGAAATACGTCAACAGGCAGCGCAGTTGCTGACGTTGCTGGAAACAAATATTCCAAAAACCACCACTTACAACTTGAATGAAGCGATTTGGGCGGAAACAAAACAACTGCTGACTGAATTTTCACATTCCAGAGTGAAACAGGGGTTTTCGCCCGCTGAAACTGCCGGATTTATTTTCTCTTTTAAAGAGCCTATTTTTAAATTGCTGCGGTCAGCGCTTAAAGACAAGCCTGAGCAGCTGGCAGAGGAAATGGCCATTACCACAGCCTTATTTGATCATTTGGGCCTGTTCACAATTGAGGTATACCAGAAAGCGAGAGAGCAAATTATCTCTCGCCAGCAACAAGAGCTGCTTGAATTATCAACACCGGTTGTTCAATTGTGGCAAAACGTACTGGCCTTGCCACTGATTGGTACGCTGGATAGTGCGAGAACCCAGGTGGTGATGGAAAACCTGTTGCAGAAAATTGTAGAAACCGGTGCCCTGATCGCGATCATTGATATTACCGGCGTACCTACTGTAGATACCCTGGTAGCACAGCATCTGCTAAAAACAATTGCTGCCGCCCGCCTGATGGGCGCAGATTGCATTATCAGTGGTATCCGGCCGCAGATTGCCCAAACCATTGTCCACTTAGGTGTGAACCTGGAAGATGTCATTACCAAAGCAACGTTGGCGGATGCTTTCGTGATTGCCTTGAAAAAAACAGGCGCATCTGTCACCAATCCTATGGCGGTTTAAGAGGGCACTATGGAACGCATTCCAATATTGAGGATGGGCACACTGCTACTGGTGACTATCCAGGTCGATATGCATGACCGGCTGGCCATGACATTACAGGAAGATCTCACCGATCGTATTGTGAAAGATCGGGCCAAAGGGGTATTGATCGATATTTCTGCGCTGGATATCGTTGACTCGTTTATCGGGCGGATGATCAGTAATACTGCTGCCATGGCGAAGATCCTGGATGCGAAAACCGTAGTGGTTGGCATGCAGCCTGCCGTAGCGATTACGCTGGTTGAATTAGGCCTGGCCCTTGAAGGTGTGATTACCGCGCTCAATGTTGAGCGTGGCATTGCCATGCTAGAACAAAACGCATGAAAGGCTTTCCACACTGTCAAAAAATTACTGGTGCTTAAATGAAAACAGCAGAATCAGGCGCCGTGGTGATGCCCTTGTATAGCGACGAAGATGTTGTCCGCTTAAGAAAACTGGTGCGCGAAGAATTAGCAACGTTAGGCTTTGGCATTGTTGACCAGACTAAAATGATCACGGCGGCGAGTGAACTCGCCAGGAATACCCTCAAATATGGCAAAGGAGGCGAGTGTCATTTAAACAAACTGACTGAATCGGCAAAAATCGGCGTTGAACTGTTGTTCACGGACGATGGCCCCGGTATCGAGGATGTTGCATTGGCACTGACTGATGGCTATACCAGCGGTGGCGGTTTAGGATTAGGATTGAGTGGCGCAAAAAAACTTTCTGATGAGTTTCATTTGGAAACGCAACCAGGTCACGGGACGCACGTTACGATTAGAAAGTGGAAGTTCGCATGAGGGTTTTAGGCACACAGAGTTGCCACAATGTGGGAGAGCTCAGCGAAGTGTCATCGGCGCGCAGGGCAGGTGTCGAGATGAGCCGCAAACTAGGGTTCAATGACGTGCGCTCCGGGGAGCTGGCCATCATCATTACCGAAGCAGCCACCAATATAGGCAAGCATGCAAAATCAGGGCAAATCTACCTAAGAGCGATTTCAGAAGGTGATAAACATGGCATAGAGGTGCTTGCCGTGGACTCAGGACCCGGCATGCGCGATATTGAAATCAACTTCATCGATGGCAACTCTTCCACAGGCACATCTGGTACCGGTCTGGGGGCCATTAAACGGTTGGCACATTTTATGGACATTTACTCTGAGCATAATAAAGGCACCGTGCTGCTGATGATCCTATGGGCAGACCCTGAAATCATCTCGGAAAATTTCTGGGAGATTGGCAATATGTGCCTGCCGATTCCTACTGAAGATGTATGTGGAGATTCCTGGATTGCAGTAGGCTCAAAAAATGGCTTAAGTGTATTGGTCGCTGATGGATTAGGCCATGGCCAGGGCGCGGCAGACGCCTCATTGTTGGCGGTGAAAGCCTTGCAAGACGATCCAGAGTTATTTCCTGCCAGAGTGATGCAAAATAGCCATCTGCTCATGCGAGGTAGTCGTGGCGCAGCAGTGGCTGTGGCCAGAATCGATACGAACGCGAATGAACTAAGATATTGCGGTATCGGCAATATCGCCGGATGTATTTGCACACAGGAAAGTCGTCAACATCTGATCAGTCATAATGGTATCGTCGGCAATAACATGCGTAAAACACATGAATTTCTGCACAAATGGACGGATGACTCGATTGTCATCATGCATTCCGACGGTATAGGCACGAAGTGGTCGGTTGAACATTATCCAGAGCTTGAAAAACGTCATTCATCCGTGATTGCGGCTGTGCTTCACAGAGACTTCACCCGTGGCAGAGATGACGCCACCATTGTGGTGTTCAAGCGAATACTAAACTAGGTTCACATGTCTATCAGATTTCTCGCTTTAAATATCGAAACAGAACTGGATGTCGTGGCTGCGCGCCAGCGCGCCAGGGATATTGCCGGCATCTGTGGCTTTGCTTTGCAGGACCAGGCGCGCATTTCCACCGCCGTTTCGGAACTGGCAAGAAATGTATACAACTATGCCGGTAAAGGCAGGATTGAATATTCGATTGAAGGATCCACTGTTCCTCAGTTATTAAAAATACTGATTGAAGATCAAGGCCCGGGTATCCCCCATATCAAAGAAGTGTTGTCTGGCGGCTATCAATCTCCAACCGGCATGGGGCTGGGTGTGATTGGCGCAAAAAGATTGATGGACCGCTTTGAAATCACAACAAACAGTGACGGTACAACAATCATTCTGCGCAAATTCCTGCCGAGCTCAGCGCAACTGCTGACGCCGATGATGATTGGAAGCTCGATTTCCAATCTTTCAGAACTGGCACCGAATATCTCCTTGTCCGAAGTACAGCATCAAAACAGGGAACTCCTGCGCACCTTGGATGAATTAAATGCGAGGCAAAAAGAATTGCTCTTGCTCACACAGGAGCTTGAAGATACCAACCGGGGTGTTGTCGCGCTGTATGCTGAACTGGATGAGAAAGCCAGCCATTTGCGCCGGGCGGACGAATTAAAGTCCAGGTTCCTTTCAAATATGAGCCATGAGTTCAGGACACCCCTTAATTCCATCAGGGCGCTGGCAAAATTATTATTAGATAAGATGGATGGCGATTTGACGGCTGAGCAGGAAGTGCAAGTCGAATTCATTATGAAGGGTGCAGTTTCTTTGAGCGACCTGGTAAATGATTTACTGGATATCGCCAAAATTGAGGCTGGAAAAACCGAGATCAAACCGACTACGTTCTATGTCAGTGAAATGCTGAGCGCATTGCGGGGCATGCTCAAGCCATTATTAGTTTCTAACAAACTCGCCCTGAATTTCACCTTTCCGGAAGAAGATATCGAGTTGTTTCAGGATGAGCCCAAGCTCTCGCAGATCCTGCGCAACTTCATCTCCAATGCGCTTAAGTTCACTGAGGCTGGCAGTATTGATGTGAGTGTGTTCATCGCCAATGATCAATGCGTCACCTTCTCAGTGAAAGATACCGGCCTAGGCATTTCTGCAGAGCATCTTGAAGTGATATTCGAGGAATTTTCCCAGATAGAGAATCGTTTGCAGAAAGACGTCAAGGGCACAGGCCTGGGCTTGCCTCTCTGTAAAAACCTGGCCACGCTACTCAAAGGAAAAGTCTCGGTCGAAAGCAAGGTTGGTGAAGGCTCTACCTTTTCGGTGACGGTGCCTGCCCAGTTTAAAGTCATTAACCCTGTGGAAGCGCTCAACCCGGCATTAGTGGCATCGGATAATCGCTTGCCTGTCATGATCATCGAAGACGAGGATTATGAACAATTGTTGTATGAGCGCTATTTAGGGGACAGCGAGTTTAAAGCCATCCCTGCGCGCTCCCTGCGGGAAGCCAATGCCTTATGGGGTCAGGTAAAACCGGTAGCTGTGTTATTAGACATTTTACTCAAAGGGGAGGACTCCTGGCGCTGGTTAGCAGAACTGAAACAGGACAACGAACGCCAGCATGTGCCGGTGATTGTAGCTTCAAGTGTAGAGGATGAAAGAAAAGGCCTGGCTTTAGGGGCAGATGCCTACTACCACAAGCCCTTGCTCAAAGCCGATTTACTTAGCAGCTTAAGGGAGTTACTTCATGTGCAGCAGGATGATTCTTTAAAAGCATTAGTCGCCAAACAATCGAACATTGATGTAAAGATCAACGCTGCGGATACTTCAAAATGAAAGACTCTCAGCCAAGAGCGGTTGGAATGATCAGGAATCATGCGCTGAGTGATTTCTTGATCCTGAATGTCGATGACACAGATGCGACCAGGTATGCAAAATCGAGGGTACTGACTAAAGCAGGATTCAAAATCATAGAAGCCTCCAATGGCACTGATGCGCTGGCTTTAGCCAAGAGTGAACAACCGGATTTGATTTTACTGGACACCCGCCTGCCGGATATTAACGGGTTTGAGGTTTGCAGAAGATTAAAATCCGAAGCTGAGACGGACTCGATTGTCATTCTGCAAACCTCTGCCTCTTTCATTACCTTGGGGGATAAAATCAACGGTATTGAATGCGGGGCCGATAATTATCTGTTTGAACCGATAGAGCCTGAAGAGCTGGTAGTCAATATCAAAGCCCTGCTTCGCTTGAGCCTGGCGGAGAAAGATGTACGCGAGATTGATAAAAGAAAAGATATCTTCCTGGCGACCCTTGCGCATGAACTGCGTAACCCTTTAGGCCCGATCAGAAACTCGATCAAACTGCTTAAAACACTGGATACCACACTCAAGCCAAAAGAGCAGGAGTTGCTGGAGATCATCTCCCGCCAAACTGACCAGATGGTGAAGCTGGTCGATGATTTACTGGATGTTTCGCGTATCTCGCAGGGAAAAATTTCGCTGGATATTGAAACCTTGAAAGTGGGCGATTTTGTTACAGCAGCGGCAGAGAGCAGTAGTAATTTAATCAGTGATCGCGGACATACGCTCAAATTAAATATACTGCCTGAAGCGCTGTGGGTAGCAGGAGACAGGGTCAGGCTTATCCAGATCATCAGTAACCTGATTAATAATGCCGCTAAATTTACGCCTTATGGCGGGTTAATTACAGTCGATGTAGTTAAAGATGCAGAATCTGTATTGATACAAGTGATTGATAACGGCATCGGGCTGGACAGTCATCATCTGCACAATATTTTTGATCTGTTTGTGCAGCATGCGCATACAGAAGAACGCGCGCAAGAAGGCCTGGGCATCGGCCTGGCGCTGGTAAAGAACCTGACCGACCTGCACCAAGGAGAAATCCGGGTGACAAGCCCCGGCGTGCACTTGGGCAGCACCTTCATATTGGCGCTAAAGCTGGTGGATGCACCGCAGACCGAAGTGAAACCCGTAGTTGCCCAGGCACTCCCCAGGGAAAATGTACGCGTATTGGTAGTGGATGATAATGAGGATGCTGCCAGCACACTTTCTGATTTGCTGGAGTTGGCGGGTAACCTGGTGAGGACCGCCTACTCAGGGAAGCAAGGCTTGGCGGCAGCCAGGGAATTCAAACCCAGCATCATTTTTCTGGATATCGGACTACCAGATATGACAGGTTATGAAGTAGCACAAGCGCTACGCAGTGATGACGAACTCAACAAGTGCTATTTAATCGCGCTAACCGGCTATGGTACAGAGGCAGACCGTAAAATGGCTTTGGATGCAGGTTTTGACCTGCATTTAACCAAACCGCTCGATTACGAAAAAATTGAGTCTATTAACTTGGGGCTTTAAGCTTATGGCTGCATGGCCAGCTGACTAAGCGATTTTCTAGGTGATTCTGGATATTAAAATCTGCTGAGCTTCTTTCTTCACAGTGGCACCTCCACTGATTAGACTGATGTTGTCCCACTGCATAAAAACTGCACTTCCATTCACCACTTTATTCTCCCGACTTGGTAATTCACTGATCGTCAACTCAAGCGCAAGCCCCTCTGCGTCTTCCCTGTCAGAGATCATTAGTTGTGATGCTTTATCTACGGTATCTATATAAGTCAGCAGGCAGCATATAAATACATTCCTGACGACAGACACCTTTACCAATGCTGTTGAACGGACGTTATTGCACAAAGAGATATTACTGGTGTAAATATCCATCTTAAGCAAATCCAGGCACTCTTCCACAATTTCACTCAATGGCTGCAGACTGTTCTCATCTGGATTTAGCCAGCTGAAAAGGTCTATGGTAGCGTCAGTAGCAGCGTTTAAAGATTCCTTGAGTTCTTGTAAGCGCTTTAACAGAAACCCGGATTCAATTTGACCAGCCTGTATCTTTTTACCCATCAGATGGGAAAGCAATGCAATCGGTTGCATACGGCCTAGCATTCTGTGCCGGAACCCGGGTGTGACACGTTTGATAATCTCAAATCTAAGTGCTACTGCGGAGGAATGATTAGGAGTGATGGTCATGATGATTTCACTTGTTAATGCTTAGTTTCTGACTAAGTTCGGTTTTAGATTTAGGTTCGGTTTTAAATTTAGGTTAGGTTTTAAATTTAGCCCGGTTCTGATTTTTTGGCCTGGTTTCTTTGGTGTGTATTTTCTCTAGCGCGCCAAGTCAACTCAGCACAATACCTATTACCACTATGGTGGTAATAAATATGAGAAACATCATTAAAACAGAAGCAAGCACTGCCCCGGCCGAAATAGCCATAGAGCCGATGTTACTTAACTGTTGTTTGCTAATATAACTTTTTGCCATTGCGAACCTGTGGTTTAACTTTCTACATATTAATTTTTTAACTCTAAGTATTTTGTGTTCCAGGACGAATCATGATGCATCCCATGAAGACGGTGTATCGCATTCAGGCTGAGTTTCTTGTAAGAATCCGCGGACTAAGTAATTGATTAATTTGATATTAATCTGAAATTTCTCACAAAAAAAATCCCCACCGAAGTGGGGAGATAGATTAGGGTGTCTCAGGGAAAACAGAAGCGCTCTAAGCCAGCTACCTCTGTTACCGCTATATTCTCAATTTCTATCATTTTCCAATATAGTGAAATCGCTGATTCCACAGTAGGCGCTATCTGACACGCCTTGATCAGGGGAATTTTACTGGCCTGAATAGACGACATCCACGCGACGGTCATGCTGGAAGCAATCTTCCTCTGCACAATTCTGCTTGGAGCGTTCTTCGCCATAACTCACGGTTTCAATCTGCTGATCATTCACACCTTCAATATTGAGCGCTTTTTTCACGGCCACAGCACGACGCTGACCTAGCGCCAGGTTGTATTCATGGGTACCACGCTCGTCGGTGTTGCCTTGCACCACTACTTTGGTTTGCGGATGCGCCACCAGGTATTTTGCATGATTAGTGATCAGGCTGCGGTATTCGTCACGGATTGCATCGCTATCGTAATCAAAGAAAATCTGGCGCTTTGCCAGCTCTGAAGCGCTGAGTTGATCTTTGCTGGAATCCACGTCCACCGTTTTAATGGTGATCTTGTTAGGCGCAGCAGGCGTATCAGCGCTGCGATCGTCCTGCGTGACAGGGATCGGCTTGGTCACGCTGGAGCCTTCATTGACAGCAGGATTCATCGGTGTGCTTTTACAAGCGGATAATACCAATGCTAAAGCAGCAATTTTCCACAGATTATTTGTCATGTTTTTTCCTTGAAATAGATCGTTATAAAATTTAGAAACCGCCCCGCCGTAATGTATCCAGCGCGTAAACGATGGCTACACTCAGGTGGGTTCGGTAAAAGAATTCATGAAATCCGCACTGTAAAGCGCATCCGAAAAATGCGCCGCTTCATCATTGCGTGGCTGGGTATGTTGTACCTTCTCATGCGCAGCTGAAACGTCTTCATTTCCAGACAAATCATTGCCGGTCAAACTGGTGGAAACCCAGACCCTGTCGCTCGGGATATTCCAGCTGCTGTCGTTAGACACATAGGAAGAAATCAACAGAAACAACACTGCAGCAATAATACCGACTGTCACACTTGCCAAAGAAATGCCACTACGCACTTCGCCAGAACTATATCCAGTTGAACCCTCAGCTTGACTCATGATAAACCTCCCTGATTGACTTGGTATTAAGCTACAGTAATCGAGAGGGCGATCACGCCCCGCCTGTGAGGGCCAGAATGATCAATATCAGAAGCACCAGGCCCAGACCACCGCTTGGGTAATAGCCCCATTTCGAGCTATGCGGCCAGGTTGGCAAGGCCCCAATCAGAGCAAGAATTAACACCACTATCAGAATGGTATGCAGCATGGACTTCTCCTGAAAACTCATCAACACACGTAAAATTGAATCGCTAATTTCTTAGAAGACTCAATGTCTGGAGGCTCAATCATGCAAGCTTTGCCTGAAACGCTCTATACCGTTTCAGCTGAATTTAACGTAGGAATCATCGGACAAGAAAACAAAAAAAACCAAAGCATACACACGGGATTTAAGAGCGAAACATAGGCTGCGAAAGGGTTAGATCAGTGATTGCCGCACTAAATTTTCCTACAACTATTTTTGTTAGAGCCTGTTACAGGGAGCTGATAGTGTCTATGAAGACTGGCTATCCAGCCAAGCAAGTGCTTCCTCCAGAGTCTCAAATGCAATAGGTTTAGTCAGGTGGATATCAGACCCTGGATGTTTCGCCATGTCATCCAAAAAGTCATTACGCATAAAAAAACCTAAGGGTATGCCTTAGGTTTTGTGGGCAAAAGCTGGTCTGAACTGTGTATCCCAATGCCTATGAAAAACAATCAGTTCACTTACTCAGCCCTGGATTTCAGATTTTCCAGCAGCGAATATTTTTCCCTATCGATCTCGTCCTGTGTCCTGATACCCATGCGCCTCAACACCGGTAGTGGTGGACACCACCCCTGCAGTCCGTGTTGCAATAGAAACGGCAACACTACTGCCGGTAAGGCCAGCCATTTTTTATTCAACGTTAACCCAAGCAACAAGCCGGTCAATGCGAGTGTTGAAGCATTCACTTCCAGCACGCGCTCCACGTCCCACTCCTTCTCTAAAGCCAGGATGCGTTTTTTAACTTCCCAGGCGGGCCGGCTTGAAAAGTACTGGATATTACGGTTGGTTACCAGATCAATATGAATATTGATATCTGGTGCAGTTGAGTTTCTAACCCGGTCAAACTGGTTGGTATTTCTTACTTGAAAGTTCACATCCATGATGAATTCCTCAAATGTCTCGATTACGTAAGATTCAGGGCAGGCTTAAATGCCTGCGGCATGCTTGATGTTAAGACCGAGCTTCATATTCGCCGGAATCGCTTTATCAATCATTTTTGGTGGCGGCAGATCCAGCGCATCCATGATGCGGATGAATTCCTCGCGGCTCTTGCCGGCAATCCGCTGATTATTGCGTTTCTCATGCCCTATGGTTGATTGCGTATTACCATCATAGTCATGGCATGGATACACAATCGTCTCGTCAGGATAGTTAAACAGTCGCTGCGTGATACTGTCGTAAAGCGCACCTGCGTCACCGTTCTGGAAATCCGTCCGACCGCATCCATCAATGAGCAGGCTGTCGCCAGTGAATAATTTCCCGTTCCAGAAATAAGACATGGCACCGGCGGTATGGCCAGGTGTATGTATGGCTTGAATGACTTGCTGATTGCCAAACGTTAATGCCTGGCCGTCAGCCAACTGGATTTCAGCCGCAGTAATTTTGCAATGGGCTGGCGTGGCCGCTCTGGCGCCGGTTAATGAGCAAAGGGCACCTGCGGAAGTTATATGGTCTGCATGGGCATGTGTTTCGAGGACTAACCTGAGCTTCAGATTTTCTTTCGCCAGCAGGGTCATGTAGTCATTTAAATGCTGGTCTACCGGGTCGATAATAACGGCTTCTCTGGTATCAGCATCTATCAATATATACGTGTAAGTACTGGATTCATCATCAAAAAATTGATAAAGGTCCTTCATTCTTCATCCCCGCGTTATTCTTGATATTCCTGTTTTTATTCAGCCTGGACTTCTACTTATCCAGGATCAGGCATTTTTCCAGGTTTGAGTACACATGTCAGTGCTTTGCATTTTGCAGAATAATCTTTTGCCACGATACAATTACTTTGCAGAAGGTGAAACTGAATTTACTTGCTCGTTAGACGTTAACTGCATTTCAGCTTGGCTGGTCTCAGACAAAAACGGCGATTCTTTTTTCGACTCATCGTCAAACATTGATCCAATCACCATGTCTACCGCAATCAACCCTATGAGCATTGCGACCAGCACTGGCAAAACCTTTAATACTGACCAGGCGATCACATTGATCACACCATTTATGGCACTGGCAACCTCATTAATCACTGCTGGATATGACATCGTGAAATCCTCTCAATCAAACATACTTAATGCTTAATCAGGCGCACTATTTGAACAGCGCACTACCAGATTGGACTCAAGTATCAGGACACAAGTTCTAAACTGGTAATGCCTCGTTTTTAACCTTAATGCGTAGTAGCTGGTGGAGCTGATTCGTACTCGGTAGGTTGAACCGGATTACCTTTGGTCGTGCCTGCTTTTTCATCCTTGTTATTCAGCACTTTGTTTTTCTTTTTCTTGAACTGTGGATCAGCTGAACCTTTGTCAGTGCGCTTGTTTTGCTCTTTTACCTGTGGGCTGTCTGCGTTACCCAGGTTGCTGGCATCATTCGGTACGCCATTCTGGTTAACATCAGTTGGGCCTTTGTCAGTGTAGCGTTGCTGTCTTTCCACTTGCGGGCTATTGGAAGTCCCCAATTTGGCGCCGTCATCCTTGCTTTCAGCGGCATAAGTGGACATAGATACAGTTGAAACCAATAATGCAATCAGTAGCTTGTTCATTTGAAATCCTTTTTTAAAGTGAGCGTAAGTTGACTTAAAGTCAGTTCTTTTTAAGCTTGGGTCATTAAATAATGATTTCATATGCGCAACTATCAGTTCGATGCTCATTCCAGTGTAGGAGGTTGCTGACCTAAGCTGATGCAGACTGTCAAAGTTGATTAAAATGTTTGCCTGAAACAGGCCACATTCGGGAGTGCCTGCAAATCAAAAATGAATCTTCAGTACAAGTTCTGTTGGTCTTCTTGATCCTGGTTAGTTCAGGCTGCAGGAGGCAAGCGTGGTACGAAGGAGTGAAAGAAGGTTCGAGAAATAATTGCCGCAGCCAGCATCCAAGTGACATAGAGGTATGCCTGGAAAAGCTGAATAAGAAAACCTATGAGGAGTATGAAAAAGAAGTTTCAGGTCAAAAATGGGTTATTGCCAGTCAAACTGTATTTACTTAAAACAGGGAAAGGCATACAGCCCTTCCCTGTTGCACCAACCAGGCTTTTATCCCTGACTTAGAAATCGGCCGTTACGGACAGCAATACAGTTCTTGGCGCCCCCACTGACAATCCTTCACGCGCAGCGGACAGCCAGTAATTTTTGTCAAACAGGTTCTCGATAGAGCCTCTTACGGTGACTGGTACTTTCCCGGTAATAAACGCATAGCGTGCACCCAGGTCATAGCGGTTCCATGACGGAATTTTTTGGGTATTACCTGCATCCAGATATTGCTCACCGGTATGCAGCATGCGAGCAGTCAATGTCAACCCCGGTAGCATAGGTGTATCCCACTCGGCTGCCATATTAAATTGCTGCCTTGGTACTGCAGGTGCTGTGTTGCCATCGGTAGTCCCGCCTTCCGTCTTGACCAGTTTCCCCTCAGTCAATGCCAGACCACCCAGCAAACGCACATGCTCAACTAGTTCCCCTTGTGTCAGCAACTCAATACCGCGATTGCGCTGTTTCCCATTCACTGAAAAAATTCGGGTGGAAGGATCCGTGATGCCACTTGGGCGCTCGATTTCAAACACACTGACCGTGGTTGCAAAGCGGCCAAAGTCGTACTTCACACCTGCCTCCTTTTGCTTGGAGACTTCCGGAGGAAAAACCTTCCCCCTGTTAATTGGATCATTGGGCGCTATCTGCCCTTGATTCAGCCCCTCGATATAGTTTGCATACAAAGACAATTGTTCTATCGGGCGAATCAGCAAGGCCGCAACGGGTGTCAATTTAGATTCATCATAATGCTCATCAACTACCCTGTTACCTGTTGCGGAGTCAAAGTTATTACTGATGACCTCCTGATGCCGCACACCCAGTGTGAGTTGCACTTTTTTATCCAGCATAGACACGGTATCGGCCAGGGCAATACTCCGCAACCTGGTTTCAGCGCCTTTCGGGACATTCCCAACCAGTGAAATAGCTGGCTTAGCTAAATCTGGCGAAGCGTAGAGATTTGAAAAACTAAATGCGCCAGTCCTGTTTGATAAAAATCCAGATTCCATAAAATAACTGGTTAGACTTAACACCGGTTCATGATCCAGGGCGGCGGTGGCGAACTTGCCTCTGACACCGACTTCACCGCTCAAAGTTTTAACATATTGTTGTGTGCGTGTCGGTCTGGTCCTCATATCACCCTGCTGACTCAATAACTGCCAACTGGTCTGCAAACTGCTGAAATCATATTCAGAGCTGCCTAAAGCACCATATACCATCCAGTTCGGTGTCAGATCAAATTCCGCACGCGCTGCGCCTGAAATCTGGTTACTGTCCCAGTAAGTCCAACTTGGGAAATAGTTTCTCCTGGCATCCGGCGCTGATCCAATCTGGACGCCACCTGCTACAAACAGCAGGCCACTGCGGGCATACGTGAGGCGGTTTTGATAATTAAGGTCACCTTCCAGACGAAATCCTTCGCCTTGGAAATCGACTCCGATGGCAATGGCATCCAGTCTTTCCTTGGAGCCATCCATAGGCGTATCGCCAGAACTTTTAATCGCATTCAAGCGCACACCCAATTGCTGGTCTGCGCCATAACGTCTTGCCACATCGGCATGCGCTGCAAATTGGCTGTCATCAATAAATGACATGGTCAGGCGATTGAGCGGTTGATACCCGGCACGTTTAGGCACCAGGTTAATCGCACCGCCTACCGAGCCGCCGGGCGCGATCCCGTTTAACAGGGCATTAGGTCCTCTCAGGACTTCAACGCGTTCGATGCCTATCATTGAACTGGAATCACGCGGCGAAATACCGTACAGCCCATTGAACATGGCATCGTAATTAAACAGGGTAAAGCCACGGATATTGAACTCATCACGACCTGAACCACGCGAATAGGTATTGCGGATGGAAGGGTCATTCACCAGCACATCGCCAAGGTTCTGCGCCTGCTGGTCTTCGATGAGTTTGGACGTGTATTGCGTGGCACTGAAAGGCGTATCCAGTAACTCCTTGTTACCCAGCAAACCGACCTTGCCACCACGGGCCACTTGGCCACCTGCATATTCGGCAGGGATATCTTTAATCGCTTTATCCTTGATTTGCACCTCGGGCAGGGTTTCGGTTTTATTCTCCACAGCCTTGACTACCGAGTATCCAGCAGGCGTCTTTTGAGTGGTCAATCCGGTGCCTTTTAACAGGATATCCAGCGCCTGCTGGACACTGTAATTACCTTTAAGCGCTGGTGCTTTGAAATTGCTGGCCAGGTCTGAAGGAAAGGCGATATTTTCCCCGCTTTGCTTGCCTAGTACCAGAATGGACTGGTCAAGTGACTGCGCGGCAATGTCCAGATTGGCTGAAGCGGCGTAGACATTGATGCTGACGGAGAGTAATGCTGCAATGGATAACTGTCTCAACCTGGCGGCATGGCCGGGCTGGAAATTGGAACGTGCTGTCATGGTTTCCCTTATTAAAATGAGCGATCACATTTGCCGCTATTCCTTTAAGGCGATTTGTTCGTTTGAAATTAGCACGTCATGGATTATTTTTTTGAATGTTTATTTCACCGGCATCTAGCCTGGTGACTTTGACAGGAAACATAGCGTCCATGCTGTCCAGCAATGACTCGATTTTATTCACATCATAAATGCCTGTGATACGCATATGTTCAACACGCGGGTCGAGCTGGATGGGCGCTTTCCTGTAACGCTGGATGCTGGCAATCGCCTCTTTCAATGGCGTCTGGTTAAAGATGATCTTCCCGGTCTGCCAGGCAGTGACCATTTCCATATTGGCCTGGTATGGCACACCCAGCCCTGAGTCAGAAATAGCCATAGACTGACCTGAAATCAACCTGTTTGCCTTGCCTGCATTGTGAACCTCCACCTCGCCTTCCAGTACCGACGTGACAGAGCTTTGATCCCATTTAGAGATATTAAATACGGTACCGATATCGAGCACTTCTGAATGATTGACCGCGACCGTAAACGGTCTCCAGCCGTGCTTCACCGTAAACGACGCTTCTCCTTTTTCCAGCCTCATTTCCCGGGAGTGCAGCCTGAAGCTAGTCAGCAGGGTAGTGTTGGCATTTAAATGCACACTACTGCCATCTGATAAATCGAATCGCTTATTTTCAGCATAGTTGGTGGTGTAAGTGTTGCTGGAAATCGTAGGGTTGATTGCCCACACACCCAGGGCACCAACCATGAACGCAACTGTGTATTGCAAGGTGTTAGCCACTTTTTTGCGGCTGTCCCTGTCCCGGTTCACCTCAGCGAATAACTCCTCCTTGGACGGAAATCTGTGCTTACCGGCTTTTATATAAGGCAATAAATCCGCCATGCTCGCATCAGCTTCGGTACTGAAATTGGGATCTTGTGATGGGTGAGTATTCATCTCGGAGGTACTTCGGAAGTGATTGGTCTTTGAGACACAGTGGCATTTATTCTAAATGGATAGCTGTTTTCTAGCCAGGTGGATATTAGACAGTGCCTTGATAAAATGCCTGGAAACCATATTTGCGGATATCCCCATTTCGGCGGCAATTTCGTGCTGCGGGATTTCATGCAATTGATGCAACAAAAACACCTGCCTCTGTTTTTTAGGCAAGGCATCAATCATTTGTTTTATTTGCTCAATTTTTTGCGTGAATTCCAGCGCTGCCGCCCCATCATAGAAATGGATATCGCTTTCAGGTGGCAAACCGGCGATGTAATTTGCACCGGCTTTTTCATGGCGGGCGCGGTCTAGCGCACGGTTCAGGCTGGCTTTTCTCAGATAGCTCAAAGGGGTCACCACTTCAGTTGCAGGCGGATTATCTACCAATTGCAGATAAACATCATGCACCACATCTTCGGCGAAATGGCGGCTACTGAAATGACGATTCACGTGATTAATGAGCTCACCATAATGTAAGACCAATGAGGATAACAGCTTGGTTTTTGTGAGATCAATCTGCAAGAAAGAGGGTTCTTCAAACGGGTTAATGGTCGAGAGAGTCATTATAGTTGATAATGATTCTCATTGGCAATTTTCATGGAATCTTGAAAAAGTTTTGCACTTTCACCAACAATTGCCGGACAAATAAAAAGACTCAAAGTGTTAACTTAGACTCTTTGAAGTCGCTTGAGTCTATGAATTCAATCAGGTCGCGACGGCCACTGGTGGCAATATTTAGATGCCAGCATCGGGAAGACTGATATCCCGGTTAGGCTTGTCCACATCAGGCAAATCCGCATCCGGTTCGGGATCAATATTCTCGTCCACATCAACTTCTTCATCCGGATCTTTCTCGTCGGGATCGATGACATCGTCCGGGTCTACGACGGCAGGATTCGTAATATCAGGATCGATAGGGTCAGGATTTGTTGGATCTGGAAACGTCACTTCCGCATCTGATGGATAGTTGGCTGAATCCATACTAACAGGATAGAGTCCATTCGGATTGGTGACATGCAATCGCCTTTCGTCTAAAGCCGTCACGTGATTGTTATCATCTTGAGTTAAAGCCATCGCCATCTCCTTTGTTTGCAGAATTCACAGCGCGGTGAATTATCTGAAAAGTAATCTGTGAATTTGAAAGTACCAACAGAAAGATTAAGGCAGTTACACGAACCAAATTATCCGTAGATGGCTGATAGCGACGTAAGAATCCTGCTTTAACCAGCATCAGTCGATGATAACCATTGAATTTGTGAGACGAATCTGACAAAAAAATCAGTCTTGCGAGAGTACTACTTTAATAAAGTAAAAATTACATTTATATAAATTATAATGAGTTGTGTTTCAGCAAATGATTGATGAGCTTTTTTCTGGATTTGAGTGACACTCACATGTAGTGAATAACTTTAAGCCTTCAACACTTTATCAATCCGATGGCGCCTGAAGGATATAGGCAATGTCGGTAGTTATTTCTCGATCAACCTTTTTCGCAGGGTATTAACGATGAGTATTGATAACCGATCCGCTGATGATTTAATCAGCCTAAACCCTCAAAATCTGGCGCTGGCACCTAATGAATCTGCCTTGAGTATTGCACTCGAAAACAACCAGTTTGCCTTGTTTTATCAGCCACTGATAGATTTACCGACCGGTGAAGTCGTAGGATTCGAAGGTTTGCTACGCTGGAGGCACCCTGAGCAAGGGGTGAAACTGCCGGAAACCTTTATTGCGGCTGCCGAGGAAACTGGGCAGATCGCACAGCTCACGCACTTGGTGATTGATACCGGGTTTAAATTTATTGAGAAGCTTGATTCTGACTTATTTTTTTCCCTCAATATTTCTACGCGCTGTATTAGGGACAACCATCTGTTGCATACGCTGGATGACTCATGCCATGCATTCCATATCGATCCGCATAGAATCGTGCTGGAATTCACAGAAACCGCCACCTCAGAAAATCCTGTCCGCGCAGAAGGCATTCTCGGCCAACTAAGGACTAGTGGTTTTAGACTTGGGATCGATGATTCAGGCACTGGCTATTACACACTGTCTGAACTGAGGAAACTGCCTTTTTCAGAGTTGAAGATAGACAAATCGCTGGTGACCACCATGCAGAGTTCGTCCAAATCGCGCAAGTCGATTGTGTCTACCATTGAGCTAGCTGACAGCCTGGGCATTGCAACGATCGCAGAAGGGATAGAAAACAATCTGGAAGCGATCGGGTTGCGGGAGTTGGGCTGCCAATATGGCCAGGGCTTTTATTTTGCCAGGCCCATGGATGAAGCAGATACTTTAAGATGGCTGGAAAACTGGAATAAACATCCCGGCCTTCCTATCTAGGTTTCACCATATCAGGTGTTAGTGCTAAACGGCTGATTGTTATTTCTTGCGTGCCAGCATATCCACGTAAGAATCTTCAATCAGTTGTTGAGGCGAAACGCCTAGATCAGCCATCAGCAGCGTCGCTTCTGCAATCGCGTTTTCAGGGCTTTCATCTTCTTCAAGCACCACTTCCAGCTCTAAGAACTCACCCAGGTTTTCAACTTTATCCAAGTGAATGCGGGTACGTCCGCACATGATCAGCGTTCTTTGTTTAATCACACGGCCAATAATACCCTGGCCTGTACTCAATACATCCCTGAGTGTATTCGGTTCACTGGTGGGCGTGACCAGGTAAAACGATTCTTTAGGACCCGACTGGTGAGCGCGACGATAAAAAATCAACTCGCCCCTGGCATGATCGAACATTCGCAGCTTCAAGCGACCGTTATTGCATTGGAAAAAAGTATCATCCTGGAAGATTTCTACCGGCGTTGAAGTCGCCTGTGCAAGTGCTTTGGGAAGTATTGAACTGATGCTATCGATATTTGCTTTTATTTCTATATTGCGTGCCACTTGTTGTTACCAGAGTTGTCATTAATAGCGCTAGAGTATAGCAAAGACCAAGCATATAAATATGGCAAAACGATACATAACGCCTTACTAAATTGTCTATCCATCATACGCATGATCAATGCATGCAAGCCGATTGGCATACACGTTAAAAACGGTAATGCCAGTACAAACTCACCACCTCTACACCCGGGTTGACACTATCCAGGTTGGCATTAGACAAATGGCTGACTGCCAGGCCTAAACTGTTATTTGGATTGATATCTTTGGCGACCTCGAGCTGGGTACGGAATTCCACCGGATAGCCCAGGTCAAGGTCACTGCTGCCCCGGCTGTAATAGCCGACGCCGATGCCAGGTTTCAAGTGCCAGGTTTCAGCAAACTGCCAGTCATATAACAGGCCGCCGCCCAGCCAGATAGTGCCATCAGTAGTGGCTTGCACGCCCAGCCACGGCTTAAGGTCATTCAGCCAGATGGAAGTATCGTATTCATAATCCACCCGGAAATCTGTGGCGGAATTGGAACCGTCAATATCATAGCTACCTACCGCAAAACCCAGTGTGTCTGCATGTGCATTAACAGAGGAAGCCAAAGCCAGCGCAACTACAAGTATCGTTTTTTTCATTGTTTTAGCATGCCAGTGAAGTGAGCTGTTGTTTCACAGCGAAGATACCCTTGATTTTGTGTGTGATTGCCAGATCATCCAGCGACACGATACCCACCAGATGATAGCCGCGGTCTAACACCAGTAACCTGCGCAACTGGTGCTCAGCCATAAAATTAATTGCATGTTCAGTGGACTGGTCTGAAAACACATATTTGGCTTCAAATGTCATGAAATGCGCGATTTTGCACTCTTCGAGAGACAAGCCATTAGCGACTGCCTTCACTGCAATATCCTGCACTGTCAGCATGCCTATCAGCTGGTTATTCACACAGATAGGCAGGGCATCATAATCATGTTGCTCCATGATCTGCGCTGCAAATTTAAGGGATTCTTGTGGTGAAGCAATCAGAACATTGTTGGTCATTATCTGGTTGATGATCATATGCAATCCCTCTAATCATAAGCAATCATTGATGGGCATAAATACGGCGGCTCCTTTGGAGCCACCGTATCGCTGATAACCAATCGGTGAATCCTATATAGTTTCCACAGGCGGCATCAACGATTGTAGATTAATCAAATTGAATGCCAGGGTTTATCAGAAAAACGCTGCAAATTGTGTAGGATTTGTCGGACTTGAATCGGATTGATTTAAATGTGGCAGGCATTAAAAAAGACCCGGGCGATGAACGTGGGTCTTTTT
Organism: Methylophilus sp.; assembly: GCA_035460345.1. Taxonomy (GTDB): domain Bacteria; phylum Pseudomonadota; class Gammaproteobacteria; order Burkholderiales; family Methylophilaceae; genus Methylophilus. The sequence goes on from DATHWT010000002.1 coordinate 36,839, forward strand.
TAAATCATGTTTCGTGAGGATGTTCAAATCAGGCTACCTACTGAAAGTGTCGATTCTAATTTCTCAACCGGCAAATATTACTTATGCGGAATCAAACTGTCATCCGGAATCTTGCCTGGCTCAATTTCCGGTTCTATAGCAGGATAAGTTTCTGGCTCAACCCCTGGAATCTTACCGGGTTCAATCTCTGGAATAGTAGGCGGGCTACCAGAGTTTCCGTCATTACTTCTATTCGGGTTCAGATCTTCATTGTCTCCGGTCTGCTGGTTTGAGTCTTCAAAAATGCTGTTTGGGTCTGTTGCCATTTTTATCTCCTATTCCAAATTCATTTATCACATTAAAACGCGACGTATATGCCAATGTGGGATGAATCATAGAGAGAAGCAATCAAAAGTATTATCAGCAAAACGCTGAAAGCGCTGTAAGAATTTTAACTGAATGGGCCACGGCTTTTTGTAATCGAACTTTGAAGAACACCTTCTTACTTCATCATTAAATGCATAACCGGATTAGATAAACCTTCATACGCCAGGCTCCGCATTATTGGCATATGCGCTCCCTTATCACACCGATCAGACTAAGGTTTGATAAACAATCGCCTATAGAAAAAAAATGACTGAGAAATAATCAGGGACGATGGCTGCATGCCCTGCATTTCGGCAGGATGTCGCAATAACCGCGTAATCCGTAACAGGTGGCAAGCATAGCGCTATAAAATGCAGCATAATAACCACACCTCCTCTATCGGAAATCATCGCCAACTAACATTAACCAGCATCTCAGTGCATCGCACCTACCTTCAAGAATACATGAGAACAGGATTGGATTTTGATCAAAAAAACAAGAGGAAATGCTATCAAGACCCTGGAATTCGATCCGCATGCGCTTGCCTGCGAAGAGTTGCGTCATGTTTACCGCGGTAAAAACAGCAGCAAGTTAATTGTATTGTTCAGTGGCTTTGTTGCCGCTGGCATGTTGGCCTGGGATATCGGAATCATATATGCCTGCGCGTGGTATGCCTGGTTACTGGTGGCCCATGCCTGGCATTGGTGGCTGGGGCGTCTGGACTTTGTGTCTGCCAATCTGAGTGCCGAATTGGCACGTATAAACCGCCATGTGATGGCTGCTGCTGTTGCCGGATTGGGCTGGGGTGCGCTCTCAATTGCACTGCCATTATTAAGCAGGCCAAGCAAAGCGGCCATTCTGATCATTATGCTGATTGGCGTGATTGTGGCGCTGCCACGACTGGTGGTTTTCCTGCCTATTTTCTTTGCCTTCGCCGCGGGCGTCTATGTGCCCCTGTTGCTGGCGACGCCGTTACTGGATTTTGAAACATTGCACATGGTGATGGTCATGCTGGTCCTGGTTGGCGCTACCTTGTGGGCGTCGGCGCGCGAGGTGCGCAAGATATTGATAGATGTCCTGCTGAAACAGATCTCGTCGGAGCAGGCGTCGTGGGAGGACAGACTGACAGGCATTGGCAACCGGCGAAGCTTTGATGTCAATTTTGCCAATCACTGGGCGCAGGCATCCCGTTCAAAAGTACCGCTGTCACTGATGATGGTGGATGTGGATTTTTTCAAGAAATTCAACGATAGCTATGGTCACCAGGCAGGCGATGAATGTTTGCGGCAGGTAGCGCTGGCACTCGATGGCTGCGCGCGTAGAGCTGGTGATTCAGTCACTCGTTATGGCGGCGAGGAATTTGCCGTGGTGCTGTTTCATACCTCGCTAAACGAAGCCCAGCATATTAGCGAAAACATGCTGAACGCTATCCGTAAGCTCACTATCCCGCACGCACAATCCTCGCATGAAATTGTTACGATTTCCATGGGTATTGCCACGATTTTGCCTACCTTGCACGACGACATGCAACAGTTTGTTGAAGAAGCAGACAAGGCTCTTTACCGCGCAAAAGAGAACGGGCGCAACCGTGCGGAATGGCAAATTGTAAACAATGTGAACAAAGAATAACTTTACATCCTTCCCCAAAATTCATACGAATGGCATGCCATTGTCACAATTTGTCAGGTTTGAGACAAAATATGTGAATATGTGATATCAATTGTTGCGAATCATGTGCAATAATATTTAATCAAAATATATTTAAATCAAATAGTTACACGGTTTTTCACGAATATTAACATTCATGGCACGCAAGTTGCTAATTACATTTAGAGCAATATATGCTTGGACAGAAAAGAGTGACAGCGGGCAGGTTTCTTAGGCTTAGCTCTGCTTGTAAATAAATTCTCGGGGAATCTATATGTTAAATTTGATCAAAACAGCTTTTGTAAACTTCATTTCTGACGAAGAAGGTGCCAGTGCTATTGAGTATGCATTGATTGCAGCGATGGTAGCCATCGCACTTGTCGCATTCGTCGACCCTATTAACGTCGCTATCACCACTATTTTTACCCGTATCCAGACCGCGTTGGCCATTTAACGCCAATGTAATCGCCAGTAGTTGTGGCGATCAATCACTGAATGCATAGCATGACTATCGCAGAAATGATTGTGGGTACCTGGTGCCTGGGGGTCACCCTGGCGGATGTGTATGCCAGGCGCATTCCAAACATCCTGACTTTGGGTATGTGCCTGATCGCCATGTGCTGGCTGCTGGTCAGCGGCCATTCAATGCTCAATGCCACCATGCAGTCTGCTTTTCTGGGCGCAACCATTAGCCTGCTACTGACATTACCCGCTTATGCAGCACGCCTGCTGGGGGCCGGTGATGTCAAATTACTGCTGGCAATTGCCCTGATCAGTGGCTGGTACCTGACGCTGCTTGCCTTCGTGATTGCTGCCTTGCTTGCAGTGATTGTTGGCGTTGCTTACCTCCTGGTTTACCGCTTGCGCACACAGCCGCTCTCACGCAAGAGGTGGCTGCCGTTTGGCGCTGCCTTGAGTGTGGGATTGCTAGTGGCAATAGGAATAACGAAATGATGATAACCATACGAAAAATCTGCCTTCCGCAGGATTTACAGCCACAAAAAGGCGCAGTAGCCATCGAATTCATGATGCTGTTCATGCTGTTTTTTGCGCTGTTTTATGCCATGGTCAACTATGCCATGGTGATGTTGATGCAATCGGCTTTTGCCCATGCGGCGGAAGAAGGTGCACGCGCGGCCATAGCGGTAGATCGCCTGGCGTTTGCCAATAACGTGGCTTACCTCAGCAGTGGTGTCGATCCCAAGGTGCGCAGTGTGGTCGGCGATGCGCTGAACTGGTTACCGGCAAAGCCTAAAGATAAAGTGCTCGGCACCGGTAACAGCCGCGTGCAACTGAGCATGAATGGCAACCAGCTGACGGTCAGCGTTGTTTATAGCGGCTATGCTGCTGACCCGCTGATTCCCATGCTGACATTACCCATCATAGGGCAGATTCCCAAAGTGCCTGCCGATCTGGCAGGCAAGGCAGTCATCGAACTTTAAATGTATTCAATAAAGGATCTGGCATCGTGAACAGTACATTTTTGCGTGTATTGGCAACCTTGATGGTGATTGCTGCCATTGCGACAGGCTACGTCGGTTATCGGCTGAGCCAGAAAAAACCGTCAGATACCTTGGCGGTAGTGGTGCCTACCTATACCCAGGTGATTGCGAAAAATACGCTAGCGGCAGGCCATATACTGGTCATGGATGACCTGGAAACTGCCACCATACCCCAGTTTGACAAACATGCATTCAGCGATCCGCAGGCCCTGATTGGCAAAGCAATCACAACCTCTATCCCTAAAGGTGTGCCTTTCCATACCTCGCATTTTCCTGTCAGCAGTTTGCTTGGGCAGGCACTGGCGCCCAATGAGCGTGCCGTCGCCATCAAGGTCAACGAAGTGATCGGCGTTGGCGGATTTATCAAGCCTGGCGACCATGTCGATGTGTTGCTGTATTTACGCCAGGAACGTGAAACCGCAGATATCAGCTCTGCGCAGGTGATACTCACCAATGTGAAAGTACTGGCCTATGGCACCCTCACCGCCGAGGCAGAATCCAGCCAGGATGATGCATTGGCGCCATCCGCGCCTGGCAAACTGGGCAGCGACAACAGGTCTGAAAAGAACGGCAAAGACAGTCGTTCTGCCATCCTGGCCGTGCATGCACAGGACACGGCTAGACTGATGCTGGCAGACAGCACAGGCAGTTTGCGTCTGGCTTTGCGAGGTGAGACCGTGCCTGGTGCCAACAATACTGCATTAGCAGACAGCCAGTTTATCCGGCTGGGTGACGTTTCCCAGGCATCCGGATCAAAGCTGACACCGCTTTCGCAAACGGTTGCGGCACCAGCCCAGGTAACCATGCAGAAAAATCCTATCATCCCTGCGCCCAAACGCGAGCGCGTGATTGTGCATCTTGGCGGAAAAACAGAGGTCGTTGATGTGGCCAGGTAATCATGGAAACCAAAGGTTAATCATGCCGAATTTAAAATATGTCTGGCTTTTGCTTTTAAGTTGCCTGTGCAGCCTGGTAACGGTCGCGCAAGCTGCAGATGCCAATACATTCAACCTGGCGGTCGGTGACCAGCAAGTCTATGTGCATGCGAAACCGGTCAAACGCGTGGCGGTAGGTAACCCGGAAACGGTGAACATCAGCATGCTCACTTCACACAATATCCTGATCACCGGCAAGCAGGCAGGCGTGACCGAGGTTGCCATCTGGGAAAGTGAAAAAGCGGCAGCCCCTGCAAAACGGATCAAGGTGGCGGTGCAAGTCAGTACCGAGCTTGAAAAACAGCGTTTAACACTCTCCAAGAATATCCAGTTGTTACCAGCGGGCAACCAGGTGGCGATTTCCGGTGAGGCCGAGTCTCTGGAAGAGCATACATTCGCCCGCCAGGCCATTGATAAAAATAGCGCAGCGCCTATGGATGCCACCTTGAGCGGCTTCGACAATCAGGTGCAGATTGATATCAAAGTGGTAGAGGTGAGCAAGCAAAACATGATGCGCGCCGGGTTTTTCCTGGGCAAGAATAGCCGTAACACCACCCTGTCAATTGGCGCACCAGGCAATCTTAGTGGCGTTAACAAAGGCGCTCCAGGTACTTTTGGCGGTGGACTAGGCGAGAATTTCACCCTCAATAGCGCCTCAGGTTTTTTACCTATCACCAATGCATTCAACTTTATGGCCGGGAATGCAAGTCGCGGATTGCTCGGCACGCTCAGCATTCTGGAGGCTAATGGTTTTGCATACACCCTGGCCGAACCAAGCCTGACAGCCTTCTCCGGGCAAAGTGCCAGCTTTCTCGCCGGTGGTGAGTTTCCCATCCCGATTCAGTCGGGTGCAGGTGGCTTAGGGGCAGTGACGATACGTTACAAGGAATATGGCGTGCGTCTCATGCTGACGCCCACGGTGCTGGATTCAAAAAGGATATTTTTGAAAGTGTCCCCGGAAGTCAGTGAAATTGACTTTACCAATGCCGTACAAAGCGGCGGCGTTGCGGTGCCTGGCCTGCGCGTACGCAGAACCGATACCAGCGTGTCGCTGGGAGATGGCGAAAGTTTTGTCATCAGCGGGCTGGTCAGCCGTAACACCCTGCAGGACGTGGACAAAGTGCCAGGATTAGGCAACTTGCCGATTATCGGTGCCTTTTTCCGCTCTACCCGCTTTGACCGGGAGGATAAGGAATTACTGATGATAGTCACCCCGCATCTGGTGCGGCCCATCGCCAAAGATGCAGCGCTGCCTGCCATGCCAGGTGGCAACCTGCGGGACTATAACCCCAGCTACAGTGACCTGTTTTTTCAAAAAGGGCCCAAGCCGGACACCGGCATCCCTGACACCGGTTTTTCGAGGTAACCCATGAGCGAACGCAACTGCTTTATTGCCATTACCCATCACCAGGAATGCCTGCAATGGTTAGGTCAATCGCTCAGGGATGAGGGCGACCTGATTCCTGCCGACGCGCCTTCTACCGAGCGTGTGATACAACTCGCGGATGCCATTGGGGCTTCCATCGTGTTTGTGCAACTGAATCCAGATGACTATAGACAGGAAGCATTACTGATAGAGGGCATTATTGCAGCCAAACCTTTTTTGCCAGTGATTGTGGTGGCAGACGCCTTTGACCAGAACCTGCTGCTGACTGTCATGCGCCTGGGCGCGCGTGACTTTATCAAAAGCGGTAGCCGGGCAAGCGAAGTGGTGGCAGAGGTCAAACGCCTGATTCCCCGGGATGGCGGTTTTCAAGCCACTCAAAGTGACCAGCATGGCAAGATCACCGCCGTGATCAGCGCGCGGCCAGGCAGTGACTCGCCCATGCTGGCGCTGCACCTGGCACTGGCCATTCAGGAGACCGAGCCTACCTTGCTGCTTGACCTGGGTGTGCCGCATGGCGACGCCATGCTCTATCTTGGGCTGACTTCTTCCTACAGTTTTATTGATGCGATCCGCAGTTTACGGCGTATCGATTCCACCCTGATCCAGACCGGTTTCGGCCGGCACAAGAGTGGCCTCACCGTGCTGTCCATGCCTGAAGATTCCTGGACCGGGGCACAATTCACCGCCGCCGATGTATGCGTGCTTCTACGCAGCCTGCGCCGGCATTTTTCGAGGATTGTGCTTAACCTGGGCGGTATGGTCGACTCGAATTTTCTATTACTGCTATTGGGCAATGTTGACCAGATTGTCCTGCTGGTGGAGCAAAGTGTGCCCAGTTGCCGACAGAACATGCAGTTGATCAAGCACCTGCGTGAGGAGAAAGTCTCCCTGACTAACACTGGCGTAGTTGTAGACCACTACCTTTCCAAAATGCCTCCGGATGCCGAAAGCATTGCACAGTCTTTTGGCCTGCCGCTATTTTCCACTTTGTCATCTTCAGGTATGGCGCGCCTTGCCACCATGAACTCGGGTGAAAGCATGTTTGAATTATCGCCAAATGATCCCTATAGCATCAGTGTGCGCAAACTGGCCGAAAAACTGGTAAATGGCCAGGCTACACCAGCAGTAAAGAAGCCTGGGCTGCTACACAAGCTGATTACTGCCATCACTTCTGTGCAAGAAAAAGCATAAAGGCTGCATGATGAATTTTCAGCTAAGTGGATTTGATTATGGCCTGAAACAGGCACAGGACTTCCAGGAACTGAAGTTCCAGCTACATCAGCACCTGATTGCAGAGATTGAGCGTGACCATCTTGGGTTGCTGGAGCTGGCACGTGACGACATCGCAGACTATGTGCGCGAGAAAGTCATTGTGTATGTCGCCGACCGCCACCTACCTATCAGCGGCTACGACCTGGAAAACCTGGTTGAAGAAGTGGTCGATGAACTGGCCGGGTATGGCCCGCTGGAAAGCCTGATCAGGGATGACCGTATTAACGACATACTGGTCAATGGCCCGAAAAAGATCTTTATCGAACGTGATGGCAGGCTGGAAACCACCAACTTGCGCTTTATTGATGATGAGCATGTATTACGCGTGATCCGGCGCATTCTTGCCCACCTGGGGCGCCGTATTGATGAAGCCAGCCCCATGGTGGATGCGAGGCTGCCAGACGGCAGCCGTGTCAACGCCATTATTCCGCCGCTGGCGCTGGATGGCCCTTGCCTGTCTATCCGTAAATTCCGCAAGCAACCATTGCTTTCTGCGGACCTGCTGCAATACGCCACTCTGGATGAAGAGATGCTGGCCTTTCTCACCGCCGCGGTGGAACGTCGCTGCAACCTGATTGTGAGCGGTGGTACCGGTGCAGGCAAAACCACTTTACTGAATGTGCTAAGCCGGTTCATCCCGCCAAATGAACGCATAGTCACCATTGAAGATGCCGCTGAATTGCAACTGGAACACTCGCACGTGGTCAGGCTTGAAACCCGGCCGTCCAATATTGATGGCAATGGTGAAATCACGGCACGTGAACTGGTGAAAAACTCACTGCGCATGCGGCCTGACCGCATCGTGCTCGGCGAGGTGCGTGGCGAAGAAGTGATGGATGTGCTGCAAGCCATGAATACCGGGCATGACGGATGTATGAGTACCGTGCACGCCAACACTCCGGAAGATGCCATGCTGCGGTTCGAGATGCTGGCAGGCCTGGCCAAGTTCCAGGGCACTGAAGGTACCTTGCGCAAAATGATTACCGCTGCGATTGAACTGATCGTACAGATTGCCCGGATGCCGAACGGGCAACGCAAAGTGGTATCGATCACCGAAATTGCAGGCGTACGCGATGGCCACTTTGTACTGAATGAACTATATGCCTATGACACAGCCAGCGGCAACTTTGCGCACCCTGGCGTGCGCCCCTGCAACAGGAAATTGCAGAACCTGCCGTTTCGGAGGCAGCCATGAATGCGCTGCTCATGTCATTTGTTTTGCTGCCGGTTGGCATGCTGTTTTTAGCCATCTGGATGTTCAGGCACAGCAAACAGGCACGCATGCGCGAGCGCATGGTACGTCATTTCAGGGCAGTACTGCCTGACGGCACCACCGTTTCCGGCGTCGCCCCGGGTGCCCAGCAAACCCGTTGGCACCGGCTCGTCACACGCACCTCCATCTATATCGGGTTTGAACTGCAAAAGAAACATGCCCTGTTCATCCCGCTGTTAGTCATGCTTGTAGGGCTGGTCGGCTGGCTGATCTATGGTTTGACGGGGGCGATACTGCTTGTGGGCACCAGCCTGTTTATATTCGGCTTTTTACTGCCATACAGCCGTTTGCGCCGCCGCCAGGCACAAACCGTCGCCCAGATTCCCTTGTTTATTGACCAGCTGTTACGCAGCCTGAGTACCGGGCGCAGCCTGGAAAGTGCGATCCGCTTTGCCTCTAACGAATCGCTACCACCTTTACGTTATATCGTAGACCGCGTCACCCGTGCAGCAGACCTGGGTGCCGATATGGTGGAGAACCTGACAGAAGCAGCCAAACTGCATAATCTGCGTGAACTCAACCTGATTGCCTTGTCCATGCGTATCAGTAACCAGTATGGCGGCAGTCCGCGTGACATGCTGGACAGCGTGGTGAAAATGGTACGCCAGCAGGAACTGGCTCGCCGCGAACTGGCAGCCATGACCGGTGAAACAAGGATGTCGGCCTGGGTGCTGGGCATGACGCCCCTTGCGATCGCGCTTTACATCATGGTGATGAACCCCAACTACCTGAACATGCTGCTGGAAGATGACACCGGCAAAACCCTGCTGACGACTGCACTGGCGCTACAAGGCATGGGTGCATTGATTCTTTGGCGCATGCTGCGGAGCGTGTAGACATGAGTCTGCTATGGCCGATCTCGATCATACTCATGCTGCTGGCGGCAGGGTTACTCATTTACGGTGCTCAGAAAGGCAGCCATCCCAGGTACATCCAGCGCCGCTTTCGTGAGGCGCTGCAGCAGGAGGGTATACATATTTCTGCACGGTTGGGGCCACTTGATCTCGAAGAAGCCCTGCACGAAATGCTGGACAAGGTTTCCCGCAGCGAAATGGCCGAGATGCAACGCCTGCTGATCCAGGCGGGCTGGCCAGGGGCCAAGGCACAACTCACATTCCTGCTGACTGCATGGGTGTTACCGCTGGTAACGGGCGGGCTGGCCGCCGCTTATGCCATTGCCAAGCAGGATACTTTTATCCATGTGCTGTTCCATTTGCTGTTCGCGTTTGCCGCCACCTTTGTGCTGGTTCGCCGCCTGTTGCGCTGGAAAGCCCAGGCCAGACGTGATGCCATCCGCAAAGAAGTGATTCCATTCCTGCATTTACTGCGCATGCTGTTTGAAGCGGGTTTGTCGATGGAGCATATTTTGCTGGTCATTGAACAACAGGGCCAGGCGCTGCTACCTAACCTGGCTGATGAATTGCACCTGGTGATCAAGCGCATACAGGCTGGACAGGACAGGACAGATGCCCTGAATGAGATGGCCGCGCCACTGGAGGTGGTGGAATTGAATGACACCATTGCCATGCTGAAACAGGTGACGCGCTATGGCGGCAATATCCGCGATTCGCTGGCCGAATACTCGACCCTGGTTGAACAACGCCAGGTATCGGATCTCCGTGAATATGTCAGCAAACTCTCGGCCAAAATGACGGTGATCATGATTTTATTCCTGTTCCCGGCATTGATGATATTCCTGGCCGGGCCAGGATTTATGGGCTTATCTAAAGCATTAACAGGAGTAAATGGCTTATGAAATCGATCTCACTATTCATCACACTCGCATGGCTGTGTTTGCACAGTTTGCCAAATGCAGTCGCCGCTGATCTCAATGCAAAACAGGCACTGCCCATTAAAGTCATTGCCGACAAGCCTTGCCCGGAGCTCTCCCCCGAAGAAACCACCAGGCTGGGACTGATCCAGCAGATGCTGGCAGAAGGCAAACCGCACGCTGCCCTTGCCCATCTAGAGGCCATCAAAGCCAAAAGCGAACGTGCAGAATTGCTGCGTGCGCATGCGTTGCGTCAAACCGGGCGCGCACCGCAGGCACAGGTGATTTACGAACAGTTAGCCAGCAGCTGCGTTTCCGGGCATGCATACCGTGGCCTGGGACTGATCGCCAGCCAGGGCGGCAACCTGCCGGAGGCCCTGCGTTACCTCAAGGCAGCGAGCAACACGCTGCCAACTGAACATACCATCCGCAATGATTACGGTTATGTGCTGATGCAGGCAGGCCAGAATGAAGCGGCCTTGCATGAGTTCCTGACTGCGGTAGAGCTGGCACCAAATTACCGGCAGGCGGCCCACAACCTGGTGTTACTGCTTTACAAACAAGGCGATCTCGCCAGAGCGGAGGCATTTGCCAGGCAGTTTGGCCTGGTTGAGGATGAAATGCAGCAACTGAAAAAAATGACGCAAGCCAGCAACAAAGCGACCCCATAACCGAGTAAGGAATCGTCATGACCCGTATTTTCATTCTGATGCTAAGTGGACTTTTCAATTTCTCTGCCGCCCTGGCGGAGGATGTACAAAGCCAGCCAGTACAACCCCCGACAGCACAGCAGCAATCGCCTTCCTCTTTATCGCCGACCCAGCAATGGCTGGAACTGCAACGTTCGGGGAAATCCGCCTCCGCCCAGGCGCAGCCACTCTCGGGTGAAGTGATGGATAAAGTACATACGCGCTATCTCAAGAGCTTTGAAAAACCGATTCCGGAGTTCTTTGAGCATGAGATGCGCACCGCTCGCTAAATATCCTTACCAGCGCGGAGTCATTGGTATCGTTGGCGGCTTGGTATTGTTGCTGGCATTACTCCTGACGATGCTGGTCGTGGACAGTGGCCGTCTGTGGATGCAACAGAAAAAATTGCAATCCATCGCCGATATGGCTGCTATCCATACCGCGCGCCATCTCGGCTGCAATGCCAGCCAGCAGGGGGTCGCGCAAATCGCGCAGCAAGCCGCTCTTAACAATGGCTTCGATGGTCAACTATCAGCCAGCCCCAACCAGGTGCTGCTTGGCAGGCTGGATACCGTACAGGGCATACGCCAATTCACCGCCGATGGCAGTGCTGGCGCGGTGTATATCAGGGCCACCAAAGAGGTGCCCAGCAGTATGATCGCGGGCGGCCTGGTAGGTGGCACCGTTACTCTGCATGCAGAAGCAGTGTCGATTTCCGACCCGACACTGGCAACTTTTAGCGTGGGCAGCTTTACCACCAGCCTGAGCAGCCAGCAATCCGTACTATTGAATGGGCTATTAGGCGGCATGCTGGGCGGGCCGCTCAACCTGGATGCACTGACTTACCGCGGGATCGCAGCCACCACAATCACCCTGCACGATATCCTGGCTGTGTCCGGACAAACCGGCACGGTGGAACAACTGCTGAATACCAGTATGCAAGTGGGAGAGTTGCTCGACCTGGTCGCCAGCGCTGCCGCTCAGAATGGTGTGGTGGACCTGCAAGTGCTTTCAGGCATACAAACCATCGCCAATATGGCGGTGAAGAATGTACCGCTTAAACTAGGCGATGTACTTGCCCTGGCGACGCCTGACACCAAGGCCGCTGCCAGCGTTGCGCTGAATGTGTTATCCATCATTACCACAACAGCCATGATCGCGAATGGCGCGAATGCCATCACGCTCCCTTTGGGGATCAATATCCCTTCACTGAGCAGTATCAATGCCCAGGTGACCGTCACCGAACCACCGCAACTGGCCATAGGCCCGGCGTGCGGAGGCGGCGCTTTAGGTGCCGTAGCACGCACGGCACAGATTCGCGCGCGAGTCGCTGTACTGGTCAATATTCCGTTGCTGGCCCGCATTGACCTGGCGCTAGGCGTCGAAGTGGCGCAAGGGTCTGCCAGCCTGCGCAGCATTCAAACCAGTGACGGTGAAACCGAAGTGCAGATTGAAGCCAGCCCCGGTATCGCGGCACTGACACTGACTAATATCGCCGGTACGCAACCGGCCAGAATCTCGACATTATTGAATATCCCGCTGGCCGATATCGGCCTGAATCTGCCACTACAGCCATCCAGCCCGCAAACCATTGAATTCAGCGTAACCCACCCGGTAAAAGATCACCTGCCACTGGCACAAACGCTTGCCAGCCCGCTGGGCAGCAGCCTGGAGAACGCCCTGGGCAGGCCGAATACACTGACCGTGACTGTGTTGAGTATATTGAATCTCGGCCTGATCAATAATGTGCTGTCATCGATTGTGAGCCCGCTACTCTCGGAGATAGGCAGGGTGTTGCTGGACCCACTGCTGAATTTACTCGGCATCCGTTTGGGCGGTATGGATATCACGCTGGATGATGTGCAATACCGCCAGGCCAAGCCGCTGGCTATTTAAATCATTACCTGGTTGCCAGCCTGCTCAACGCTTGCAGCTTGAATCGCCATGCTGCCAACTTGTAAACAAACTCCAGGCTATAGCCATCCAGGTCTTTCACCTGGACAGCATAATGATGGATAGCCCGCTTTCTTTTCATTCAGCATCTGACAACAAGCGCATGTACGCCCCGATCCAGCGGCAGTCGCAGCGTACCATCCGTCATGGTTAACGCTATGCCATTCCATGTTCCGCCAGTGATGACACTGCCCGTACTGCCGTGATTTTCAACCCGGATACTGTAGTGTGTATCTTGCAGATGAATGTCTACCTCAAATGCTGGCCAGGTTTCCGGTAAGCAGGGTTTCACTATCAGGTCATTACCTGCACGCCTGATTCCCAGTATCCCTTCTATCCCGGCTCTGTACATCCACCCGGCAGAACCGGTATACCAGGTCCAGCCGCCACGCCCGGCATGAGGAGCGACTGAATATACATCGGCAGCAATGACATAAGGCTCGACTTTGTAGCGCGCTGCTGCCGATTGATCAAGCGCATGGTTAATCGGATTAAGCATGGCAAATAACTCGGCCGCTTTAGTCCCCTGCCCTAATTTTGCGAATGCAAGCACTGTCCACATGGCAGCATGACTATACTGGCCACCGTTTTCGCGCAATCCTGCCGGATAGCCTTTGATATAGCCAGGATCACGGCGGGTATGCTCGAATGGCGGTGTGAATAACAAGGCGAGTGCATCAGTGTCATTAATCAGATATTGCTCTACCGACGCCATCGCTTTTGCAACACGTTTGACATCTGCAACCTCGGATAATACCGCCCATGACTGGGCAATCGAATCGATCTGGCATTCGTCACTTTCAGTAGCACCTAACCAGGAACCATCATCAAATGTGGCACGCCGGTACCATTCGCCATCCCATGCTTCCCGCTCAATCGATTGCCTGACCGATTCTGCATGCGCATACCAGCGTTTGACGCGTGCATCATCTATCGCAGTATGGCGCGATGAAGCGATAGGGGCGAATACCATGATGGTGCGAATCAGTAGCCAGCCCAGCCAGACACTTTCCCCGCGGCCGTCTTTACCGACATTGTTCATGCCATCATTCCAGTCGCCAGTACCCATCAGCGGCAGCCCATGCTCACCGGTACGCTCTATGCTGAGCTCAAGCCCCCTGACGCAGTGCTCATACAAAGAAGCCGCTTCATCGCCTATCATGGGCTGGAAGAAACAATCATGCTCGCCTTCGCGTAGCAGCTGGCCTTCGAGGAATGGAATTTCTTCATTCAGCACGGCTGTGTCCCCTGCACACTCAATGTAATGTGCCGCACAAAAAGCAAGCCAGACACAGTCATCAGAAATGCGCGTGCGTACGCCATGCCCGGTCTGCGGTTGCCACCAATGCTGCATATCGCCTGCACTGAACTGCCGGCCGGCCGCACGTAATAAATGCTGGCGACTGATTTCCGGTGCGACAAAAGACATGGCCATGCAATCCTGGAGCTGGTCTCTGAAACCATAGGCGCCACTTGCCTGGTAAAACGCCGAGCGCGCCATAATCCGGCAAGCCATGGTCTGATAAAGCAGCCAGCCATTCAGCATGATGTCCATCGCCCTGTCAGGTGTTTTTACCTGGACCGCGCCCAACAGATTCTGCCAATACTGCTTGATCTCACTCAATACTACATCAAGGTCTATTTCACGATAGCGCTGTATCAATGCTCTAGCATCTTCTACAGAAGCTGATTGGCCCAACAGCGAGCTCACCTCAACAGACTCTCCTGGCGCCAACAGAATGGTAAGCTGCAAGGCCGCACAAGGGTCCATGCCCGCACCCACACTCCCCGACAGTGGCTGGTTGCCTGATAACGCTTCAGGTTGGGACAAATGGCCATACCTGCCGATAAACTCGGTGCGATCAGCCGTCCAATCGGTTTGTTTACCCGCAAGGTCTGTAAACGTCACTCGATTTGCGTACGAGATACTCCACGGGTTTCTGGCTAAAAAAGCGCCGGTAACACTATCAATCTCACTCGTGATGAATGGTGCTGAAGCGCTACGTGATGTGCCCAGCACCCATTCTGTATACGTAGTGACTGAAATCCGGCGAGGACTTTGCGAAAGGTTGCATATGGTCAGGCGCGAAATTTTGACAGGATCTTGCAGCGGCACATATTGCAATAAAGTCAGTTCAAGTGCATTTGATTCATGTTGGAACTGGCTGTAGCCATAACCGTGCCGGGCGACATAGGTGCCATCATCCCGTAGCGGTTCTGCAGTTGGGCTGGAGACGACGCCATTGTTTTCGTCGCGCACATAAAACACCTCCCCGGAAGGGTCCATCACCGCATCATTTGACCAGGGCGTGATCTGGTTTTCCCGGCTGTTATCTGCCCACGTATAACCGCTGCCCGCTGCAGACACCTGGAAACCAAACTGTCCGTTCGAGATGACATTGATCCAGGGTGCCGGGGTTATTTTCCCTTGCGTGAGGACCGTCACGTACTCTTTACCATCCTCCGCAAAGCCACCGAACCCATTAAAGAATTCCAGATGCCGGGTTAAAGCGAATGGCTCTAACGCTGATGGCTCTGCAGACGACATTGCTTTATCAACCACATCCGCGACTGCGGGTGCAATGTAGTTAGCCTCCGGCACACGGGCCAGTTGCTGTGCGATCAAACCTTGTCTGGCAGTCAAGGCTATCCTGGCAACCGATTGCAATAAACCGCGTGTCTCCAGGCTCATCAAATCTGCGCGCAAGGTGAACACAATCCCTTTCGACAGGTTTTCGCCATCCCTGCGCCTGGCCTGGCTGGTACGCACGGCAGTGTCTATGGCAATTTGCAGATCCTGCACATAGGAAGAGGCGCGCTCATTGATGATGACGAGGTCGACGAACAGGTGCTTGATTCTCCAGTACTGATGCGCTCGCAATAGTTCATGCACTTTTGGCATATCTTCCAGGTCATCGATGCGCAGCAATACGATAGGCAGATCTCCGGAAATGGACTGCGACCACAGCGCGGATTGTGACCCCGCACCGCGCGTGATCACATCAGTATGTGACCTGAAACGATGATCCGCATATAACACCGGGGCAGCCAGTTTCTGGAAGTTAGAAGCCTCTTCTGAAGTGATATCCAGATAGCGCATTTGCACCTGAGACAAGGTCCAGGCTAATGTATGGGCACGCTCGAAAGCACTGCGATCGTGATGCTTGTCTATGATATCCAGCAACGCTTGTCGCGACGACGCGACAACTGTCCAGTATGCCAGTTTTGCCACTTTTCCTGGGGCAAGTCTCACCCGGTTGCGAAGGGAGAAGATAGGGTCCAGCACGGTGCCTGTCGTGTTGGAAAGCTTTTCACCACTGGTAATGACATGCGCCGACTTAACGGTGTTTTCACGACCGATGAAGCGTGCCCGGTCTGATTCGTACTGCAACGGTGCCGACATGTCAGCGTCCACCACACAAAAATGCGCCGCCCATACTTGCGTTTCATTTGCCGAGCGTAAACGGCGTGTCGCCAGCAGCGCGCCAAACTCAGCCAGATACTCGGTCACCACAAACATTTTTGAAAAAGCCGGGTGTGCTTTATCACTGGCAGAAGAGGCTAATACCAGCTCGAGATAGGAAGTCAGTTCCAGTTCATAAGGCCGGCGGCTATTATTGGTCAGCGACACACGCCTCACTTCCGCGTTTTCTTCCCCGGACACAATCACATCCATCTGTGTCAGCAGGTGATTATCGTGTCGCAAGAACTCTGCGTGCGCTTCACTGAAAATAATGTTGTTGCTTGCCCTCGGCGTCATCGCGCTATTGCGGATATCCTGTCCCGCAGAAGTCCAGACATCTCCGCTCGCCATATCCTTGATAAAAATATAACACCCGTCTTCTTCACGGGTAGTATCCGAAGACCAGCGGCTGATCGCTGTTTCATGCCAGCGGCTATAACCTGCCCCCGTTGCGGTGATCATGATGGAATAGGCACCATTTGAAAGCAGATGCGTGACGGGATGTGCTGAGCGGGTGTCGTTCAATCTGCGCACATAAGGCGCACTATCGCTGGAATCCGTCACGATATTCACTTCTTCAACACGCGGATGCGCAATGGCGATATCCCTGGGCATACGCTCTTGTAGTAAAAGCTCGCAGCTCTGGATCATGGGTTCACGATGAAAGCGGTTGCGCATTTCCCCATCATTCAGACAGTTGGCAATCGCAACAATAGTCATGCCCTGATGGTGTGCCATGTAGTTGCGAACGATGGCAACGCGCTGGTCTTCCCGCAATCTGGACTGGGTAAAGTCCAAGGCTTCGTAAAAACCATAATTGCCGAGGGCACCCAACTTGGCAAGCAGCTCAAAATTGGCCTGCGCTTTTGTCGCATCGACCATGGTGGCGAGGCCGGTCGCATATGGCGCAATCACCAGATTTTCAGATAAGCCACGCTTCAATCCCAGGCCGGGGATACCAAAATTGGAATACTGATAGGTGAATTCAATGTCACGCGCATTATAGGCAGACTCTGAAATGCCCCATGGCACGCCCCATGACTTTGCATATTCTTGCTGCCTGTCCACAATCAGTTTATTGGTTTGCTCCAGTAAGCTGCCGACAGGGGCGCGCATCACCAGGGAGGGCATCAGGTACTCAAACATGGAGCCGGACCATGAAATCAATGCCGATCCGTTCCCTATCGGGGTGGCCGTACGGCCAAGACGAAACCAGTGCTTGGTAGACACATCACCTTTGGCAATTGTAAACAGGCTGGCCAACCGCGCTTCTGACGCCAGCAAGTCGTAGCAGCTAGCGTCCAGGCTGTTATCAGGCAAGCTATATCCTATCGATAACAACTTTCGTTCCGGCTCGATCAGGAACGCAAAATCCATGGCCATAGCCATGCTGCGTGCACTTGCTGAAATTGCCTGCAATCTACTTGTGATTGAACTGGCAGTTTGCTGTAGAAGCAGTTGATCCTGCTGATGGGCAATCACCGACTTTAGCAGAGCATCCATCCAGTAAACTGCCTCGGGAGGAGAATCCTGGTCAACAACAGGCATCAGGCTGCGTGCGCTGAAAGCCGCTTTTTCGGCCAGGCGTTTTAATGCCGGAAGCGAGTTCATGAGCTGGCCATCATGCAGCAGGGCGGTGATCTCATCCAGCCTGGACAGCAAGGTTGCGGCCTCGCTATTGGCAGCAGGCGCGCTCGCAATCGGTGCGGCAAGCAGCGCATGTTTGGCCAGGGTCAGATGATCCAGCATGCCAGCCTTTGCATTGCCGGCTACAAGCTTGTCTGCCCATTCGTCACAGGCATTGGCCAGCGCGATTAAATGACCGGCGAGATTGCCGCTATCTACCGATGAGACATAAGCCGGGTCTAGCACCCTGAGATCAAGGGTGCCGTACCAGTTATACAAATGGCCGCGGAATTTGGGCAGTTGTCTTAAAACAGTAAATGTTGCTTCCAGGCGTTCTATGGTTTCCAGCGTCCCGGTCCAGCCAAAATCCCTGGCCACCACTGTAGAAAGCAGATATAAGCCAATATTGGTGGGCGACGTCCGGTGGGCGATGACCGGAACCGGCTCTTCCTGAAAATTATCAGGCGGTAGCATATTATCCAGAGGCGTGACAAACCGCTCAAAGAAACGCCATGTCCTTCGTGCCGTCAGCCTCAAAGAATCTGCAGTAGCATCAGAGATATCAACCGCTTTGGTTTTAGAAGCCGAAATAGCACTGGCACTAAAAGCCAAAAACGGGGCGCATATCCATAACACACACAATGGCAGTACAGTTGGCCACGAAGCTGGATTGAATATGAGGGTGACAGCACCCATGAGGATTGCTAAAAAGACGCTGTCCGCCATTTGCCTGTAAAAACCGGACATGGTCAAGCTAGGGCCGCCCTTGGATTTTGCCGCGGTTGTCCACTCAAGCAAATGTTGATGCGTGATAAACAACCTGACGAATGTACGCACTATGGCATCTGCCATTTTCAAAGACTGATCCACCAATAAGGCGATGGATAAAAAGTGATATGAAACCGCCTGCCATATATCCTTGACGACGTTCCGCGAATGGTTGCGCAACTGGAAGTCGCGCCTATGCGGCAATAAAGAAAAAAGGACAGGCAGCAGGGTAGGTATCGCAAACAGCAATAACACAAATGCCATGGCTTTTAGGCCAACCATCAATGGTAGCCACCAGCAGAGTGCCAGTATGGCCAGATAACTGGGGGCGACCAGTGATCTGCGCAGATTGTCTATCATCTTCCAGCGACCGACCATAGGCAGGTAACGGTCAGGCGCCATACTGAATATCCAAGGCAATAGTTGCCAGTCGCCCCTTGTCCAGCGGTGTTGCCGCTTGGTGGAAACATCGTAGCGGGTGGGTGATTCCTCTACGACTTCAATATCGGATGCGAGTCCGGCACGCGCAAATACACCTTCAAACAGATCATGGCTGAGTAAGGTGTTTTCCGGCACCCGGCCACCTAAAGCAGACTCGAATGCGTCTATATCGTAAATGCCTTTGCCGGTATACGAGCCTTCACCGAACATATCCTGGTAAACGTCAGAGCTTGCGGCCGCATAGGGATCAATGCCACCAGGTGCGGAAAATATACGTTGAAAAAGAGAGCCTTCGTAATTGAGGGGCAATGACGGCGTGACACGTGGTTGCAAGATGCCATACCCTTGCACAACACGTTGTTCTGATGCATTGAAAATCGCGCGATTGAGGGGATGCGCCATTTTCCCTATCAGTTTGCCGACCACATCTCTTGGCAAGCGCGTATCAGCGTCTAATGTGACCACATAACGTACCCCTGCAGGCACTTGCGGCGATACGCCATCCACCGTCATGAAAGTCGTATCCGTCGCGCCGCGTAACAGGCGATTCAACTCGCGCAATTTCCCTCGCTTGCGCTCCCAGCCTATCCATTTCCCTTCAGTAGCATTGAAGAGTCTTTTGCGATGCAGGAACAGGAATCGCGGCGTAGAACGAACGATAGCGTCATCCTGGGCATACTTTTGGTTCAATCCCGCGATTGCGGCGTTTGCGAGTGTCAGTAAAGGCTGGTCAGAAAAGCTATTTTCCTCATCTGCATCCGCGCCATCTGAAAGCAAGGCAAAGTAAAGGTCGCCACCGACACCTGACAAATAATGGACTTCCAGCCGCTCAATATGCTGGAGCAACTCGGCTTCATCTGTTAATAAAATGGGAATGGCGACCAGCGTACGTAATGCCGGCGGAATGCCTGTCTTTAACTCCAAGCCTGGTAAAGCCGTGGCAGCGACACTCCAGACGATGAAACGATTAACCAGGCTGGTCGCCGCTTCACTGACCGGGATGATACCAAGGACAGCGATAGCCCATATCAGCTGAAGCTGCGTATCGCGCATATAAAGCCAATACACAAATAATCCCAGCAACGCACTGCTGAGCAATACTATGGCGCCTATATAACCGCCGATGCCCACACCCAGATTGAATCTACTGATTTGAAGCCTGGCGGGCACCACAAACTGGATGGCCTTCTCAAGCGCATCGCGTCCTTCTGCAATCAGGTAATATCCCGGCTCTTCCGCCCTCGCCGACTTTGATGAGTCGTTTGAAAACCCTGCTTCTCTACACAACTGGAGAGCGGCTTCAGCGATATCCACCTCAGAATACTCGGATCCGCGTGCCAGTTGCTCAATGGCACTTCTGTATAAATTGCGCGTGGAAAAATCCATGGCATAAAAGTCATGGCCATGGTTCAAACGCTCATCGACTAAGCTCACACTCTCAAATAACGCTGCCCAATCGATATCTGAAATCAGCCGCATACTCGTGATCACATTGCGGACAGTGACGTTGGTCGCGCCTTCCTGCTGCTGCGTTCTTTGCACAAGGTCATCTAAAGACAGCCCCTGCCTTTTAGCCATCTCCTCCAGCCAGGTGATGGCAGGCATGGTTCGCTGATCCTGATCACGCAATCGCTTGGATAAATGGACGATAAAGGTATCAGACAAAGGCTTTGATAAATGTGCGGCAATATCCCTGTCGAGTGCCGCTTTCGAACGACCGCTTTGCAATAGCGTTTCTGCCAAAGACTCCGCCTCTGCCCGCGCTGCCCGCTCCTCATCGATCTGGTCACCCAGGCGGCGTAAATTTTCAATGAGGACGATGCGTAAGGTGATGGCGACGGCCCAGAGCTCGCCTATCGTGAGTAGCTGCACCCGCTGGTAAGCACGAATAAATTGACGCAATGCCTGTGGGTCGAAATGACTATCAGTATGTGCAACAAACGCCCAGGCAAGACCGAGCACCCTGGGATAACCGGCAAAAGGCCCATCCGCAAGCTTGGGCAACTGATAGTAATAACGCGGAGGGAGCGCTGTGCGAATGTCGCGAATTTGCTTTTCAACAATGTGGTAATTATCCAGCAACCACTCTGCGGCATGCGCAATGCCATTGCCATGTTCCATATCCGCTGTAATCGTCTGATAAGTCTCGCGTAACGCACTCGCATTTTGACTCAAGCGGCTCTGTAAAGAATAAACCGGGACAGGATGTGTAGTCACCCCCTGGGCTTTAGCTAAACTTTCAGCATGCTGCTCAAGGCGGTCAATGCCGAAAAGTGCTTCCCGGATCGGGGTGTGGTCACGCCAGGGAGATGTTTTACGATGTTTCTCCGTAAACCAGGGGAGTATCAATGCATGACACCTTTACAGGAAAGATTACGGAAGTAAGAACCTAATGCTCAAGAATGTAGACTGCGATATACACGCTTAAATAACTAAGGGGGCAAGGACAGTCTAGGCTTGTTTGGTGAGTACTGCTACTTAATTAAATAAATAGTTCTGGTTTGCTTATGTAAGAGCTGTAGCGCAAGTAATCCGTATTTAACTAACCTGCCTTGCAGAATAGTGCATCACCAGGGTACTTACGAAACGATCAAATAATCATTTAAATTAAACACAGTCTTCATTAAAATCACGCTGAACTACCACTTAGCTAAAACAAAAATGAATAAAACCCTGGCCTGCATTTTACCTGTCACTTTTCTGCTCATCTCTGCCATTACCGGTGCGAGTTTAGCTGCTGAAGAAACGCTTGAACCATCAACGATCAGGCTGCCTGGCATTGCCCACGTATGGGGCGTAGATACGAAAAACATGACTACGATTACTTTCGAAGAGTTGGAAAACTGCATCAGCACTGATGCAGCGATCAGGCAGCAATTTGATCGCTTTCAACTTGAAACAAAGCAAATTAACGAAGAAGTATTAAAAGCCGAAACCATTGTTCAGGAAAACCAGACTGCCAGGCTTGCTTTGGAGAAGGAAGCAAATGAGGTGCAGTTGGAGATTTCAGAAATGAATACGCTGAATGACCAGTTCTCTAAAAGAAAACAGGAGTTATCCTCCTTAACCAGCAAGAAAGTGGATGCAGCGGCAGCGAAGAAAATCAATCAGCAAGTCGACCAATTCAATAAAGATATCATTCAGTTCAATGCGGATTCATCCACATTGAAAGAAAAGACCCAGCTGTTAAAGTCAAAACAAACTAAATTCAACGACAGTCTGGAAGGGTTGAAAAGCCAGTTAGATCAATTGAATGCCAGAACGAATCAATTCAATGACCGGAAGAAATCTTTTGACGTCACCCTGTTATCTTACAAAGACAAATGCACAGGCACGCATAAGCTGGAAAAATGAATCCAGGTCCTTGGCGTACTCTCTATCGCTCACGCCAAAAAAGAATGACCTAATGCGTTAATCTTGAGACCCTCTATATTTGAGTCGAACCCAGCACTACCGGATCAATGCAGGATTTCTGAATCAGCTTCCAACACACTTCAGCATCGATGAAGTCGCCATACAAAATTCCTTATCCTCCCCCTTGCATTAACCAATAAAAATTTATAAACTACTAACAGACAGACCTGTCTTCCTTCATTTGGATATGGATTGTTATTTAAGATTTCAAATCAGGGTTGATGGCTGCCACATGGGTGCAGTTAATTAAAACAAAGATTTCAAGGGGTAATAAACAATGAACGAAGATAAACATGCCGGTAATGTCATTTTACTGAGAACAGCGAGCATTACATTACTGACGGGCCTGGTACTTGCATGGTGTCTGGTGATGACGCGGGGCATGAAAATTCCTTATATGCTCAATATATTCACCAGCACAGAGAACCTTCTATCCGGCCATCTGGACTATTTAATGATGACTATGCTGTTGCTAGGTTTTTACGCGTCAAAAATCAGATTGCCCAAGTTTGTCATTTGGCCAATGGCATTAGGTTCAGTCGGCAATCCAACGGCTTTTTTGATTCTGGCCATTGACCCAAAAATCCATTCACTGCCTTATATTCTTTTCCTCTACACCACATTATCTTTAACGACTTTTGGTTTTGGGATGGCTGCCATCAAAGTGCTCAGATACTCCCTCAAAAATTGAGTCCAGATTGAAACAATAAAAGTTGCGGAATAATCACCATGGGCATTGATCTTAAAAACTCGCATACACAATATGGTTTGATCGCCAGACTTTTGCATTGGACCAGTGTTGTGATGCTGTTAACCATCATCGTGGTGGCTAGCCAGTTTGCAGATCAAGCGCCCGGCCCTGAAAAACTGGAATTGATATCTCTGCACTCTTCAATCGGCATCATGTTACTCATGCTGATGATTACCAGATTGACATGGCGAAACCTGAATCCAAACCCTATTCACTCTTACAGCATCAAAAGCTGGCAAAAACTGCTGGCGATTTCTCTTCACAGATCCATCTACCTCATCATCATTGCGCAATGTGTTCTAGGGGTATTGATGTTACTAAGTGGCGGCGAGACATTTCGTTTTTTCGACTTATTTGAATTGCCGCCATTGCTTGAAAAGGCTTCTCCCATTCACGAAAAAATACTAGGTTTTCACTATTTGATTTCGGTCATGATCTATCCCTTATTCGCAATCCACATTACAGCGGCCATCTATCATCAGATTTTTGGCTTAGTTGAAGACCATGAATGAATAGCAAGATGCCTTTGCGCACCCGACAAGCTTCCCCTCCCAATGTAATGCAAGGAAGGTCGTAAAGTCGTCAGGTGCGTTCAGACGGTTGGGAATTTGGTAGCTTACTTAGCCTCTGAGATTTTCTTCAGGTTATCCAGGCCGCCTCTGTAAACACCGGAAATTGTCTTCAAGGCATCTTCATCTGAAGCACCCGCAGACTTGAATTTTCCGCGCCATGTCACTTTAGACTTGTCCGCTGTAATCGCTTTTACAGAGATAGTGGAATGGTAGTCACTCACCGGCAATACGCCCTCTAATATGGTGTATGAGTATCTCTTCCTGGCTGCGCTGTAAAACTCCAACTTTTCCTTGATGGTGCCTCCGTCCTGCAATGTCAACACACGCACTGCGTCTTTCTCATTGTTTTTGCCTTCGACGATTTCAGTTGATTTAACTGCCGGGTGCCATGCACCTAAATCTCCGTAATTGCTCACCTTCTCCCAAACATCGCCTGCTTTTGCATTAATCTCAATCGACTCTTCAGCTTTCAAATGTTTGGCTGCCCATACATTGTTGGACAAAAACCCTGCAAATAGCAGCCCGGCTAAAAACAACTTGTTCATTTTTTTCTCCTGTTAATCATTAGAAAGTCAAAAGGCTCCGATTTCTCGAAGCCTTTTCAGCAAGATCAATATGCAGATTAATCGTATGCGGTAAGGGTACAGCGCCCCGATATAGATAGATAATAAAATATCTGTATTGGTCCTAGTGGCGTGTAGTCCTTGATAGCTACTATGCAGCATGGACAACAATTTCGAATCAGGATTATCACTGCACAAATACGGGAAATTTTCCCGATTGTGTTTACAGGCAGACAATAGACTTTACGTGTTGCATCAAACTCATTGCTCGATGGTCGAAATGATAAAAAGTCCGTCATCTTTTTATAACAAGATGAAAAGAACCAATACGCTAACCCTGAATTTCGCATTTAAAAACTGGTGATGAGAGCCAGATCACTTGCATATAAGCTGCCATAAGCCTAGTATCAGTGAAGCCTGTATTTATTCATTCTGAATACTAGATAATATCGGTCAAAATTTAACGACTCATAATAAAAACTGAAAGTTATCATGTTTACTAGCCTGTTTTACCTGCATGACAAGCCTCCCCATCTTAACCATAACAAACCGCTCAGTCAGTGGCATCTTCCTTTGGCTGATCTGAATTGAGCGCATCGGTACAAACGTTAAAGCTAAAGTATTCCGCTCTTGAAGCAGCAAACTCGGCATTAGTTACCGCCAATAAAGCACTTGCTTTTCAAAATGAAGAAAAAGAAAAACGGGCCGCAGAACTTGCAATCGCAAATGTTGAATTAGCTTATGAGAACTCAGAAAAAGAGAAACGTGCGGCCGAGTTAGTGATCGCTAATCACGAATTGGCATACCAGAATCAAGAGAAAGAAAACCGTGCGGCTGAACTGGTGATTGCAAACAAAGAATTAGCTTTTCAAAATAAAGAAAAAAGTAAAAGAGCCGCTGAACTGATTGTTGCCAATAAAGAACTGGCCTTTCAAAATAAAGAGAAGAGCAAGCGCGCTGCCGAGCTGATAGCAGCGAACAAACAGCTTGCGTTCCAAAATGATGAAAAGGAGAAACGTGCAAGTGAGATGAATGAGCTTGCATTTTATGATCCGCTTACAAAGCTACCTAATAGAAAACTACTGGTAGATCGTCTTCAGCAAGCCTTATCCACCAGTCTCCGAACTGGCCAGGAGGGTGCAGTACTCTATCTGGACCTGGATAATTTCAAGACACTGAATGACACCATAGGACATGATTCTGGCAACTTGCTTCTGCAGCAAGTAGCCGAGCGTATCGCGGCATGTTTACGTGCAGCGGACACAGTGGCCCGCATCGGCGGTGATGACTTTGTCATCATCCTGCAAGCGCTGAGTACGCGTAATCTTGAGGCAGCTGCCCAAGCCAGGGCTATCTCAAACAAAATCCTCATTGAATTAAATAAGCCTTACCAGCTTGAGGAAAATCCATATGTCTGTACCTCAAGTGTGGGTGTCACGCTGTTTAACCGCAAGGAATCAATGGTTGAGGAGTTGTTGCAGCAGGCAAATATTGCGATGTATCAAGCCAAAAAAGAAGGCGGAGATATCATTCGCTTCTATGATCCGCACATGCAAGAAGTGATTAATGCGAGAGCTTTACTCGAAGAGGAACTGAACGTAGCCATTAGGGAAGATCAATTCAAACTGTTTTATCAAGTGCAGGTGGATGCATCAGGTAGAGCGGTGGGGGCAGAAAGCTTGATTCGATGGGTACATCCTGAGCGCGGATTTATTTCACCCATCGAGTTTATTCCCCTGAGTGAAGAAACAGGCCTGATATTGCCCATAGGCGATTGGGTCATCAACACCGCCTGTGCGCAATTACGTGATTGGCAACAACATCCTCACACACGCGAGTTGAGTTTATCCATCAATGTCAGTGCCAGACAATTTACGCAAGCCTACTTTGTAGACCAAGTGAAGCTTGCCTTGCAGCGCTTTAATGTAAACCCCACACTGCTTAAGCTTGAGCTTACAGAAAGCTTGTTGCTGCATGATGTTGACCAGGCCATTGATACCATGAATACATTATGCAAAGTAGGCGTGCGCTTCTCCCTGGATGATTTCGGCACCGGTTATTCATCCTTGCAATATCTTAAAAAACTGCCGCTGGAACAGATCAAAATTGACCAATCATTTGTGCGAGATATTGCTACTGATGAAATAGATAGATCGATTGTACGTACCATTATTGCGATGGCAGTGACGATGGAATTAAATGTGATTGCTGAAGGTGTGGAAACAGAGGGACAACGGCAAATATTATTGAAGGAAGGCTGTTCAAATTTTCAGGGATATTTTTTTGGCAAGGCAGTGCCAATTGAAAGTTTTGAAGAAGCATTAATCAAACAATTTAACTCAATCATTCAGTAATGAAAAACTTTGTACTTCCGTGCATATATCCTTTTAATTTAATTTTTTATGAGTTTCATATCCCCTTAAAACAAAAAAGACCCAAGGCGTTAACCTTGAGTCTCTCTATAAATGGTGGCCCCTCTGTGAGTCGAACACAGCACCAACGGATTATGAGTCGGCTGATAACTATTTAAAGTATTGTTTAATATAAGAAACCAACATTAATCAAGCGTAACCAACATTACTTTAACATCAGTAACTTAGCGTAAATTATATTAATCCAAAAGAACTAATCAATGTACTGAATTTGCACCGAAAAGTACCACCTGAAGAAGCAGTAACGGATACATGTAAATGACTTAAAACATTAACGTTAGATATAAATGACGCGCTCATTTTGCTTTAGTTGCTGTCCCACACGAGCAGCTCGTTAGAATTCATTCTTATACTCATCAAATTCGATAACCAATACTTCACCCGCTATGCGAAATTCTCGAATAAGACCTTGCGCATCACGAATTTCAATTGGTTGTCCCCTCTTGCAAGTGCAAACATCCTTAATAATCTCGGCAATCGTATTGTTTCCGGTTTTCAGCATCTCAATCATATCCTTTTGCGACCAGACTGAATCTGGCTTGGCGCGGCTATTCTTGAATTTCACAGCATCCTCATGCCATATGCATGAGGACACGTCTGACTGCATATACGCTGGCTGTTTTCCAAACGGGTATTCACAATAAACCATTTCAAATATTGCAAACAGGGAATAATATGATGACTGCCTATCTAATTGATCTGAAAAATGTGACAGCCCTGTGGATGTTTGAGAATAATCCCAGCGATAATGAGGGTCGCTAATCCTTGGCCATTTTGCTTCGAACATAATCACTTTAGAGTAGCCATTAGACTGGATAATAATGGTGGCGTCGCAACCAACGGCCTCTTCTATCTTTTTAGGCAGCGTGAAGGATTTTGCTTTAATCCCTGTTCGGCTATAACTGTTAATGTTCCGCCTTAATGCGCCAGTGAAATTAGATGTATAGTCGTTTTCATCAACAATCATTGCAATACTTAAATCGCTTCTGATTTCTCTATCTGAAATGATAGTTAAGTTACATATATCCTGGATTTGTGCAGAATTCAGATTAAACACTTAGCCCCCTTTAAAATCTAAAGCATTAGTTATGACACTGGCTTTAGCCATCCCATCCCCGTTTAATAAATTGGTCAGACTGAATTTCCGTCTTTAGTCATAAAAGTCACAACTGCAAGAGCTCCCTCACTCGCGCGCCATCGATTTTCCTATTCAAAAATAGCTCATTCACAACGAGCTTCATCCTCTCAAAATACAGATCGAAGATCGGAGCAACATGCTCTACGGAGTAGTGCATAAAACTCTCATTTTCCTCCCTAGTAAAATCATTGTCTTCAGTAACCATTCGCCCAGCAAAATACTGTCGATCCATCCAGGCATTGCTAAAAACAAGAGTGCTAACTCTCGCAACCTCGCTGGAATCACTCAAATCAACCCCACTAATGTAACCGGCTCGCAATAAGTAGAACTCTATGGCAAATCCACCAGAGGCGACACTCTGTTCCTTATCCGGCATTACCACACAACCTCGAGCAACCGCAAAACCTCGTGCATCTTCCTCAAGAAACTCGATGCAATCTAAGTCTCCCCCAAAATGTAAACACACAGTAGCATGACCAACCTCATGCCAAGCCTTAAACTCGTCGCTATTAATACGAATTATCATACTTGCCCCATAGATGAACTAAAGTTCGATATCTCCACCTGCGGCGATTGAATGATGAATTAGTAAGTAAATCGATTATTAAATTCCCGTAACACTTATCGTGCATTGTTTATAAACTCAACGTCAATCGTTACTGCTAGAAACTGATTTTTTCGTATCAGCCAGCACTTCATTAATCTCGATCAAAAACCCATAATTCGACAATATTAGGATAACTTTCAAACTCACTATCCGTTATTTTTGGTTCAGCCGTGTGTCGAGAAAGTAATACGGCGACTATCGCTATACCTAACGAAATGCTATTTAACTCATCTGTAAGCTTTTTTTGCCACTGAGAAAAACCATCATGCTTCTGTATTTGCAATTCAAAGTCTCTTAGGGCTTCATGGACGATGTAATTACGACTTTCGCGAGCACTGTATAGAAGTGTTGTAGCATCCTCTCTTAATTTAGCTTGATCAGATATAAATTTGTTGAGATTGATCAATTTGCTATTAACCAACTTAACTAACGCCTTAAAGCTTTCTTCATCAGATGGAATATCCACTCTGGGTCGTCGCACTTCTAAAACGAAAACCAAATGTTGGCAGTATTCCTCGAACTTACACGCAATATATATAGCTTTACCAAGGTACTTTAAGGCCTTTTGAGTTTCCGAATCAGTTGGTGGCGCAGCTAACAAAACCATTTAAGTCCTTTAACAAGCCTGGATGGCCATATCTCCAAATTATCTATATAATTCGAACAATGAAAAATCCAACAGCAGTTTCATTATTCACCGGTTGCGGCGGCTCTGATGCCGGCGTTATTAAAGCTGGTTTTGATGTGCTGATGGCAAACGACATCATCCCTTATGCTAAGGACACTTATTTAGCCAACCATGCTGAGACTGATTACATTCTAGGCTCAGTGACTGAAATAGAAAAGTTTCCGAAAGCTGACTTGCTTGTCGGCTGCTATCCATGCCAGGGCTTCTCACAAGGTGGCTTGAGACAGGCAGACAATTCTCTGAACTATTTATATCGTGAATTTGCCCGAGCATTAATTGCCATTAAGCCAAAAGCATTCATTGTTGAAAATGTGTCAGGCATGGTTAGATCCAACTACAAACACTTATTAGAAGATCAAATTAAAGTGTTTACAGAAGCAGGCTATAACGTCAAATATCAAGTTTTGAATGCGGCTCATTATGGTGTCGCCCAGGAACGTAAACGGATTTTTATTGTTGGAATACGTAACGATTTTGGTTTGACATATCAATTCCCTGATATTAGCCATGGCCCTGAGCTAGATGCTTATGTCACTATAAAGGATGCGATTAGCGATCTGCCTTTATGGCCAGAAGGTGAATTCTACGACTACGACTTTCACTGGTATTACATGTCCAGAGATCGTAGAAGAGATTGGTTGGAAACTTCAAAAACGATCGTCAGCAATCCAAGACATATGCCTCTACATCCAGTTAGCCCCGTGATGACTAAGTTGGGTGATGACGAGTGGGCCTTTACTACGGATGGCAAGGCAAGACGCTTTAGTTTCCGTGAGGCAGCACGCTTACAGGGTTTTTCAAATGACTTTATTTTTCCAGAGTCAGCTAACGAAAGCCTAAATATGAAATATAAAGTGGTAGGAAATGCAGTCCCTCCACCTTTATTTGAAGCCGTGGCTAAGTCCTTACCAGATATCTGGGACTAGTAACTTTATGCTTTAGCCCTTAAAAACATGGGTTCGGTGATACTGAAGATAATTCTTTTGCTTGTCTGAAAAATTCTGCTTATTGTTTAACTCACCCAAACCCCAGGAAGTCATTACTGCTCTGGTGGCGTCGTTACTGACTAGAAGTGATCCATTATCTGCAAATGATATCCAGCCTCTATCAAACAACCTATCGACATGTGGTGAAAGCAACAATCCGTTATTACCATCTAGTCTTTCTGCATTATTGCAGTCCCGCCAAGGCTTGATATGGCTTGCGATCAAAAACTGCAAATCCATAATTCCAGTCAAACGGCACTTGCTCTCTAGTTCCAGCAATCTTTTCCTAAAAACGCCTTGTCCGAACCTGGCTTTAATTAGTTGCTCTTTCTCTGTGAATTCAATTTCAGCATTACATACTTCTTCAACTTTAATATT
>DATHWT010000003.1:0-6193 GCA_035460345.1 Methylophilus sp.
AATGCCGTGCAAGTGAGTACTTTGCTGTCGATCAAGACGGGCGGCTGTTCCGAAGATTGCGGCTATTGCCCGCAAGCGGCGCGTTACCACACCGAGGTGGAAAACGAGCCTTTGATGAAGCTTGACGATGTACTGGTAGCAGCTAAAGCGGCCAAAGACAGCGGCGCCAGCCGCTTCTGTATGGGTGCGGCCTGGCGCGGCCCTAAACAGCGTGACCTGGATCCGGTATTGAAAATGATTGCGGAAGTAAAGGCGATGGGTCTGGAAACCTGTGCCACCTTAGGCATGCTGAAAGACGGCCAGGCTGAGCAATTAAAAGAGGCAGGTTTGGATTATTACAACCATAACCTGGATACTGCGCCTGAATATTACGGCGATGTGATCAGCACCCGTACCTACCAGGACCGCCTGGATACCCTGGACCGCGTACGCAGCGTCGATATCAACGTCTGCTGTGGCGGCATTATCGGTATGGGCGAAAGCCGTGCCCAGCGCGCTGGCCTGCTGGCGCAACTGGCGAATATGGAACAACCGCCTGAAAGTGTGCCGATCAACTTGCTGACCCAGGTGGAAGGCACACCTATGCATGGTACCGAAGCGCTGGATCCTTTGGAATTCGTGCGTACGATTGCCGCTGCACGCGTGACTATGCCTAACAGTTTTGTGCGTTTGTCTGCCGGTAGGCAAAGCATGGGCGATGCAGTGCAGGCGCTATGTTTCCTTGCCGGTGCCAATAGTATTTTCTATGGTGAAAAACTACTGACCACCGGTAACCCGGAAGCCGATGCCGATAACGCGTTGTTTGCCAAGCTTGGCTTGAAGAAAATCTAAGTGGCCACACATGCTGGATTTTCTACACGCTGACCTGGAAAAGCGTAAAACACTAGGCCTGACGCGGCAACGCCGCTTACTGGATTCGCCACAAGCGGAACATATCACGGCCAACGGCCAGCGGTTCTTGTCGTTTTGCAGTAATGACTATCTGGGGCTGGCGAATGACCCTGCGCTGGTGGCCGCACTGCAACAGGCAGCGGCTGAGGCGGGTGTAGGGAGTGGCGCTTCCAACCTGATTACCGGCCATCACCGCTATCATGATCAACTGGAACATGCGCTGGCAGCATTGGTCCGTCAACCTGCGGCGTTGCTGTTTTCAACAGGCTACATGGCGAATATCGGCGTCATCAGCGCCCTGATGGGGCGCGACGATGCGGTATTTTCCGACAAACTCAACCACGCCTGCCTGAACGATGGCGCTTTTCTATCGCGCGCCACCCATCACCGCTTTGCGCACAATGATGCTGCCGCGCTGGAAAAACTCCTGCAAGCCAGTACTGCCCGCCACAAATTAATCACTGCCGATGCCGTATTCAGTATGGATGGCGATATCGCGCCGCTTACTGCCTACCTCGAGCTGTGCGAGCGCTATGATGCCTACCTGTACGTCGATGATGCGCACGGTTTCGGCGTATTGGGCCCGCAGGGCCGCGGCACCTTGCAGCACCTGGGTTTAAAGTCGCCGCGCCTGATCATGATGGGTACTTTAGGCAAGGCGGCCGGTGTCGCCGGTGCGTTTGTCGCTGGTGAACAGGTGGTGATCGATTACCTGATCCAGCATGCCAACAGCTATATTTACACCACCCCCGCCCCGCCACCATTATCGGCAGCGTTACTGGCCTCGGTACATGAAATTGAGCACGGCGATGCGCGCAGGCAGCAATTGTTTGCCATGATAGATCTACTCAAAAGTGAGCTGTCACTTACGCGCTGGCACTTACTTCCTTCAGAAACAGCCATACAGCCACTGATTGTGGGTGACAACTTTGAAGCCCTGGAATTAAGCCAATACTTGCAGGCATGCGGCATTCTGGTACCGGCCATCCGCCCGCCAACAGTGCCAGTGAACACATCTCGATTACGCATTTCATTGTCTGCCACCCATCGCGAACAAGATGTACGCGCTTTGATTGCAGCAATACAGGCTGCCGAGCGCGAGATTCCGGCCAGGAAACAGGCATGAGTTGTTTCATTGAAATGATGGGTCAGGGCAAGCCGCTGGTGTTGCTGCACGGCTGGGGCATGAATAGCGCGGTTTGGGAGCGTATCACCAAACGCCTGTCGGCGAACTACCGTTTATTCCTGGTAGATCTGCCCGGCATGGGGCAAAGCCGCCCGATTAACCCATACCATTTATACAGCCTGGCTGAGACGGTAGCTGAAGAGATTCCTGGTGTTTCCACCATTCTGGGCTGGTCATTGGGTGGTTTGATTGCACAACAGATCGCATTGAACCAGCCTGACCGGGTAGAAAAATTAATCCTGGTGGGTAACAACCCTTGTTTTGTCAGCAAGCCGGATTGGCCGCACGGTATTGAGGCCAGGCATTTTCAGCAATTCAATGAACGTTTTGAAAAGGATTTTCAAACCACTTTGCTCAATTTCCTGACGCTGCAATGCATGCATGCCAAAGACGCGCGCAGTACCGTGCGCCAGTTAAGGATTGCATTTGCTGCCAAGCCTACGCCGACACAGGAAAGCCTGAACCTGGCGCTGGATATATTGTTACAAACCGACTTGCGCGAAGAAATAAGCCGTCTGTATCAACCCACCCTGATTATCCATGGTGACCGTGATACCCTGGCCCCCGTGAGTGCCGCGCATTGGTTAGCCATGCACTTGCAACGTGCAAAATTGCGTGTGATTGCCGGCGCGGCGCATGCCCCGTTTCTATCCCATGCGGATGCTTTCTGCGAAGCGGTAGAGACCTTCATGGCCGATGAGTTTGCCGTTCGCACTACCGCGGAGAGTTAAATGCAGGATGAATATTTAATAGACAAGTCGCGCATGCGGCAGTCGTTTCATCGTGCCGCAAAAAATTATGACGCCGCTGCCATTTTGCAGCGCCAGGTACGTGAAGAAATGCTCAGCCGGTTGGATGTCGTCAAGTTGCAGCCGAAAGTCATCCTGGATGCAGGATGCGGTACCGGCCACGGCTTGAATGCCTTGCTGAAACACTATAAAGCCGCGCAAGGAATCGCACTTGATATTGCCGAAGGCATGTTGTCACGCAGCCGCGCATTGTTTCCCTGGTACCG
Organism: Methylophilus sp.; assembly: GCA_035460345.1. Lineage (GTDB taxonomy): Bacteria > Pseudomonadota > Gammaproteobacteria > Burkholderiales > Methylophilaceae > Methylophilus. The sequence continues at coordinate 3,093 of DATHWT010000003.1, forward strand.
GTTCTGGCAATCTTCACCTCGTTTCGTCTGTGCCGATATAGAATCTATCCCGTTGGCAACCGGCAGTGTGGATATGGTGTGGTCTAACCTCGCCATGCAATGGTGCAATGACCTGGATGCCGCATTGCAGGAATTTCGCCGCGTGTTGCGACCTGACGGCTTGCTGATGTTTGCCACCCTGGGGCCGGATACACTTAAAGAACTGCGTGCTGCCTCGGGAGCGGACCATACCCATGTCAGCCGCTTTATTGATATGCATGACATCGGCGATGCCATGACCCGCGCCGGTTTCAATGCCCCGGTGCTGGATGTGATGCATTACACCCTGACTTACGACAGTGTGGAATCGGTGATGCGCGACCTGAAAGCCATAGGCGCGCACAATGCCACGGTTGGCCGGCCAAAAGGACTGACTGGTAAAGGCTTTTTGCAGAAGTTACGGCAGGGCTACGAGGCGTTTCGTCAGCAGGGGAAACTGCCTGCGACTTATGAAGTGGTATTTGTGCACGCCTGGACCAGCAGCCAGCCTTATACGGCGCCAGGCAGCAGCCCTATCCAGTTAATGCCGCGCAAGGCAAGCGTGGCTGGGTAGACATGAACACGACCAGCTTGCCACGTCATTTCATTGTCACCGGAACGGATACCGGTGTCGGCAAGACTACGGTGACTGTGCGCCTGATGCAGCAATTCGCAGCGCAGGGACTGAAAGTAGTCGGCATGAAGCCGGTTGCTTCCGGCTGCGAATGGATAGATGGCCGCTGGCAGAACGAAGATGTCATGCAGCTGACGGCTGCATCGAATGTCCTGGCACCAGCTGAGCTGGTAAACCCTTATTGTTTTCAACCGGCCATCGCACCGCACCTGGCCGCCGCCGAGGCTGGCGTTGAAATAAGGCTGGAAGTGATCAAATCGGCTTTTGACGCGTTGACCGGGTTAGCCGATGTGGTGATCGTTGAAGGTGCCGGTGGTCTGCTTGTGCCGCTGAATGCAAGCCACACTATCGCAGACCTGGCGCAGACATTGCAGTTGCCTGCACTTCTAGTGGTTGGCATGCGTCTGGGTTGCATCAATCATGCCTTGCTGACTGCCCAGGTATTAGAGCAAAGACAAATTCCTTTTTGTGGCTGGGTGGCAAACCAGGTGGATCCGCAAATGGCGATGCAGGACCAGAACCTGCAGACATTGAGTGACTGGTTAAAGCAGCCACCCGTTTTGCAATTGCCTTACCACCAATAAACAACGCGAAGGGATATTGGCAAGTATGGACAAATCACCCCTGAGCCAGATTGGATTGCATGCTCCCGTGCCACCGGTCACCAGAGCGCTGATTATCCTCAATCTGCTGGTGTTCGCTATCATGTTAGGTAACGGTGCCGGCTTCTGGCATTCCCCCAATAATGTGCAACTGACCTGGGGTGCCAATTTTGCACCGGCGACCGCCGACGGGCAGTGGTGGCGGCTGGGTTCTGCCATGTTCCTGCATTTCGGTGCATTGCATCTGGGCATGAATATGCTGGCGCTATGGGATGGTGGCAAGCTGGTGGAACGTATGTTTGGCCCGCTGCGCTTTTTGGTGATTTACATTTTCAGCGGTATTGCCGGTAACCTGTTGTCACTGGTGATCCAGGGTAATCACGCAGTTTCCGGCGGGGCTTCCGGCGCGATTTTCGGCATCTATGGCGCGCTGCTGGTGTATGTATGGTACGCCAGGCACCAGATGCAACAAGTCGAATTCCGCTGGCTATTCTGGGGCGCAGTTGCCTTTTCCGCGCTGACCATCATCATGGGCTTTATTATCCCCGGCATCGATAATTCAGCCCATATCGGCGGCTTTTTGACCGGTATTGTCAGCGCTTTGATTTGGCTGCCTGCCAGCGAAACGCATCATACTCATCTGCAAAAATGGCGTTTTTTCAGTGGCTTCTGCTGGCTAGTAGCAATTGCGATACTGCTGGGGCATTTGCCCGAACCCAAATATCGCTGGCATGAAGAACTGGCGATCCGCAAACAAGTGCAAAAGTTTAACCTGATAGACCAGAAGGCCAACCGCAAATGGAATGCGATCATGCTGGAAGGGCGCGAAGGCACGGTCAGCTTTGATGAGATGGCAACCCAGATCGATGAAGAGGTAGCCAATACCTACGAAGAAAGCTTTGAAAAACTGTCCTCGTTGCCGGATGACCCAAACCTGCCATCAGCCGCGTTGCTGGAACAAGCCAAAGCTTACGCCTTGAAACGCAGTGAAGACAGCAAAGCGGCTGCAGATAAATTACGCAATATTCCATTCACGCCTGGCCGCGTTGCCCAGTGATCCAGAGCAAATGACTGGCAACGGACTAGGCTGATCAACACTACCAAGCACTACAAGTCGGTGGCATCGCGCTGCTGCTGATATTTGCTCTGCTGTTTCGGACTATGAAATTTGGCATGCAGGCGCTCAGCACGCTGGAATGCCTGGGTCCAGAATTCGTCACTTTGTGGCAGGTAATTTACCTTGAATGACTGCCAATCTTCCCGCGTAAAGCCAAAGTCCATGCAGGAGAAAATCAGCCCGGCAATATCTTTGCGCACTTCTGTGCCTTTTGGTGAAACGCCTTGCAAGACACGGTGCAAGTCCAGCAAATAAAACTCGGTATCAGCGGTTAAGGGCGCAGATTTCTGCAAGGCGATATGGCAAAGATAAAAGTCCCGGTGGCATAAGCCTGCCGCATGAAACTTCTTCGCCAGTTTTGCCACCGCAATCAGCATTGTCTGGCGCATTTCTGCCGTAGCCGGTTGCGATTGCCAGCTTTTGCAAATATCTTCCAGTGAATGAATATCGCCTAAATCTTCCGTCAGCAGAAATGAGCGCTGGCTGGCAGCACAATGGCCTTGTATACCATAAGCAGCGATAGGCGTCGTCGCGATATCTATCTTTTCCAGCGCCTGGATGGCATGTACTTCTGTCATCGCGCCTATGATAGGGCGTTTAAAACTCAGCCAGTTTTTAACAATTTCGCGCCAGCCGGTGGCTTCGTGCTGCTTAATAAAATAAGATTGCCCGGCTATCGTGATGCGCATGGTTCTGCGGTTGGCTGCCGCCCGCACGGTGTACCCCTGCA
>DATHWT010000004.1:0-9895 GCA_035460345.1 Methylophilus sp.
AACACTTCTAAAAACTAAATAACTAGATTTTGGAGCAGATTAGATGCAAGGAATGAAGAAACTCGGGGTTAGTGCATTTGCACTGTTTTATTCATTAAGCGCACGCGCTGACTATACGTTCAACTTCCCAGACCCAGTCACACCGATGGCGCTGGATACACTGCACGTTCATAATAAATTCATGCTGATTACCGCCGTGATTTTTGTGGCAGTACTGGCAATCATGATTTATTCAATTGTGAAGCACCGGCACGACAAAGGCTATAAGGCAGTTGTTGATAAGCCACCCTCTACCACAATCGAAATTTTCTGGACCCTGATCCCGTTCGCCATCCTTCTTCTGATTGACTTTGTCATCATGGGGATTCCGGCCTATCACAGTGTGGTGATGATGGAAGACACCCGTGACCAGTCCACCATGGTGATTAAAATCACTGGTTCACAGTGGCGTTGGCAGTATGAATATCTCGACGGTGATGCCAAAGGCATCAAGTTTGTCAGCAACCTGGCTACTTCAAATGACCAGTTGAACAACAAAGAAGAAAAAAGCGAACATTACTTGCTGGAAGTCGATAATCCGCTGGTGTTGCCGGTGGGTGAGAAAGTCCGCATCCTGATGACAGCATCTGACGTATTGCATAACTGGTGGGTACCACAGTTTGGTTCTTCACGCGTGGCCGTTCCTGGCTTTATCCGTGAAACCTGGGTGCAGGTTGAAAAAGCCGGTGTGTACCGCGGCCAATGTAAAGAGTTATGCGGTAAAGGTCATGGCTATATGCCAGTGGTGGTGAACGCAGTCTCTAAAGAGGAATTCGCTGCCTGGGCAGGTAAAAAACAGGAGGAGCAAAAAGCCGCCGGTGATGTCAAAGAAATGACCAAGGAAGAATTGCTGGCCCAGGGTAAAACTGTTTACGAGAAAAACTGTGCAGTATGTCACCAGGTCACGGGTGCAGGCTTACCTCCCGCATTCCCGGCACTCACTGGCAGCAAGATCGCCGTGGGGCCAATTTTCGGGGCTGATGGAAAATACCAAAAAGACAGTCATCTGGATCGCGTACTGAACGGCAAAGGAGTGATGCCGGCCTGGAAAACGACCCTGAATGATACTGAAATTGCTGCTGTGATCACTTATGAGCGCAATGCCCTGGGGAATACCGCTTCGGTAGATGCCCTGGTGCAGCCGCCACAAGTCAAAGCAGCACGTGAATAATACTTTAAGAGATTTTTAGGAGAGCAACGATGAGTACTACGACCGTAGCACATCACGACGAGCACGAGGAACATCCTACCGGTATCAAGCGTTGGTTGACGACGACCAACCACAAGGATATCGGGACCATGTACCTGACATTTTCACTGGTCATGTTTTTAGTTGGCGGCTGTATGATTCTTGGGATTCGTGCCGAGCTATTCAAGCCAGGCCTGCAACTGATGAACCCAGAGTTTTTCAATCAGCTGATTGGCGTGCATGCGCTGATCATGATTTTTGCGGCGCTCATGCCTGCCGCTACCGGTTTTGCCAACTGGATGTTGCCGTTACAACTGGGTGCGCCTGACATGGCATTGCCGCGGTTGAATAACTGGGGCTTCTGGATTCTGCCGCCGTCAGCCATTTTGTTGACCTTACCTTTCACCCTGGCTTTGTTTGGGATTGGTGATGGTGCTCTGGCGACTGGCTGGACCTTTTATCCACCGCTCTCGGTACAAGGTGGCATAGGCGTGGACTTCGCCATTTTTGCGGTGCACTTGCTGGGGATCTCTTCAGTATTAGGTTCTATTAACGTCATCGTCACTATTTTCAACATGCGCGCGCCTGGTATGACTTTGATGAAGATGCCATTGTTTGCATGGGGCTGGCTGATCACTGCTTTCCTGCTGATTGCCACCATTCCTGTACTGGCTGGTGCTGTCACCATGCTGCTGACAGATCGTCATTTTGGTACGCACTTCTTTGATGCTGCCGGTGGTGGTGACCCTATCATGTTCCAGCACTTGTTCTGGTTCTTTGGTCACCCTGAAGTGTATATTTTGCTGTTGCCGGTATGGGGTTTCATTCCACAGATCCTGCAAACTTTCAGCCGTAAACCCATGTATGGCTACAAAGCGCAAGTGTATTCGCTATGGTCTATTGGCGCGCTGTCAGTCGTTGTCTGGGCGCATCACTTCTTTACTGCAGGTATGCCTGTGCCAGCCTTGCTGTACTTTATGTATAGCACCATGGCGATTTCATTACCGCTGGCTGTGCTGTTCTATTGCTGGATCCGCACCATGTGGAAAGGCGCCATGACGTTTGAAACGCCAATGCTGTTTACCGTAGGCTGGATTATCCTGTTTGGTGTCGGTGGCCTGACTGGCCTGGTACTGGCCGATGTAGCTGCGGATGCGCAATACCATAACAGTTACTTCGTGGTTGCCCACTTCCACTACACCTTATTTGCCGGCGGCATCATGGGTATCATGGCTGGTGTGTATTACTGGCTGCCAAAAATGACAGGCCATATGTACAACGAGAAGCTGGGTAAATTGCACTTCTGGTTAACTGCCATTTCATTCAACGTCACTTTCATTCCTCAGTTCTTTGTTGGTCTGGCAGGTATGCCACGCCGTATCCCTGATTACGCACTGCAATTTGCCGAATTCAATATGATTTCGACCGTGGGTGCCTTTGTACTTGGCTTGTCACAGTTATTACTGGTTTACAACATCATCAGTTGTGCCAGAGGCGGCCAAAAAGCCACCGACAAGGTATGGGAAGGCGCGATTGGCCTGGAGTGGACATTACCTTCACCGCCGCCATACCACAGCTTCACTGAGCAACCGATCGTTAAGTGATTCAGGTGAACCAGTGTTGAACGACTAAGACACTGGTTCGGATGGTGAATCCAGCTAGCACTCACCAGCGCCATGCAACGATAGATTAAATGGCGCTGGTGCGAGATTCACACTTGCACTAGATGCACACTGGTACAGAGAGTGACAGGAAAAAGATTTTGAGCAACAAACCGAAACAAAGTAACAACGCAAAGATTGCCTGGATTTTGGCTGGTGTGGCAATCGCATGGTATGTGATTTCAATGTTTACCATGTGGAAATAACTTGATTAAAGATATGCAGTTGTGAACGAACAACAGTCACAAGCCAACAAAAAACTGGCATTAAAACTCGTGTGGATTATTGCAGGTGCCTTGCTGTTCGCATTTGCCCTGGTGCCCCTGTATGACGTGATTTGTTCTGTCACCGGTTTGAATGGTAAAACAAGCAATGTTCCACAAACGGCAAACAAGCAAAAGGTTGATACATCGCGCGAAGTGACGGTGCAATTTGTTTCTTCTGTGATGCCAGGCTTGGGTTGGAATTTCTACCCTAAACAAAGTAGCGTTAAGGTTCACCCAGGGCAAGTGACCGTGGTGATGTTTGAGGCGAAGAATATTACGAGTGAAGTGGTGGTTGGGCAGGCAATTCCGAGTGTAACACCGGGAAAAGCATCGGCCCACCTGAAGAAGATTGAGTGTTTCTGTTTTGTGCGGCAATCCCTCAATCCCGGCCAGGTAAAACAGCTGCCACTCAGGTTTTTTATCAGCGCGGATCTGCCGCCAGATGTGAATGAGTTGACGTTATCGTACTCATTTTTTCCGGCGACTAATGATTCAAATTAATAATTGATGTGTGTATTAAGGAAGTTTTGATTAAATGCAACTTCTCAGCCAGGCTAGGTGTGAGTAGAAAATTTGACACCGTATATATCGATATATACAGTGAATTTTTTATGAGCAATAACGTATGGCGACGAAGGTGGGCTTAAGCAGAGCTTACGTAATTATAAAAATCAAATGATTGGGAGTTTTAGGCATGGCAAGTCATTCAGATAACCATTATTTCGTACCACACGGCAGCATTTACCCCGCATTCATTTCTGTTGGTCTGCTCTCTATGGCCAGCGGTTTTGTGTTTAACGTGACGGGCTCTGATTTGCGCGGTGATGGTTCACTCAAAAACCCATCTCTAGATTACCTGGCGACACCTGGCAAATACATGATGTATCTGGGCCTGGCGATCATTCTGTTCATGATGTTCAAATGGCTGAGTGATGTCGTTACAGAGAGCCTTACCGGCCAGTATAAAAGATGGGAAGATAAATCATTCCGCATCGGCATGATCGTATTTATCTGTTCAGAAGTGGCTTTTTTTGCGGCCTTTTTTGGTGCCTTGTTTTATATGCGGGTACTGTCAGTGCCTGACCTAGCTTCGTATGCGCCGGATATCACTCCCTACAAAGATTTCCTGAGTACCTGGCCGACACAAGGCCCGGGTGGGGTCGTGCTGGGTGAGACTTTCAAACCTAATCCAGACTTCCACCCGATGACCTGGAGTGGTTTGCCTCTGATCAACACGCTGTTGCTGTTGAGCTCTGGCGCTACCATCACTTGGGCGCACTGGGGATTGATCAAAAACAATCGCAAGCAACTGATTGTGGGCTTGGCTTTGACAGTGGCTTTAGGTATTACTTTCCTGATCTGTCAGGCAGCTGAATATCATCATGCATATACTGAAATGGGATTAACATTGAAGTCCGGTGCTTATGGCGCTACCTTCTTTATGCTGACAGGTTTTCACGGTTTCCATGTGACGATCGGTACTTTGATGCTGATCGTTATTTTGCTACGCAGTATTAAAGGGCACTTTACGCCAGAACATCATTTTGGTTTTGAAGGCGTAGCCTGGTACTGGCACTTTGTGGATGTGGTGTGGTTAGGCTTGTATATCTTTGTCTACATGCTCTAGCAAGAATAAAAAGGGCGCCAAAAGCGCCCTTTTCTGTGGCTGCTGGTTAGTTAGCTGTTAGCCATCAAAGACATTTATCAGTTACAACTCACTTGGCGCAGTTTACCAATTGAAAGGTTTAAAATGGCAGGTCACTACAGCGTGTGGCCGATATAGCCAAAATGCGCGGCAAGTATGAGTAGCAGAAATAAGGTAATGGACAGACCAATACGCATGGTCAGTGCTTTCACCGTACGGTCAGAACCTTGTTTATCCTTGAGTAAAAATACCAGGGCTGAAAATAAACTGCCTATGATGACAAGTAGTATAAGAACCGTTGCAATTTTAATAAGCATTGTGTGATCCTGCGCTAAGTGAAAGCAAATAGTGAAGGCACATTATGGGCTGTAAGTAGGAAAATGCAAATACCTTTAGGATCGTATGTTTTGAGGGTGCGGCCGGTGGTGATTTTGGTCGTGCTACTCTTGGTTTTTGGCTGTTTAAAATTGGGCATGTGGCAGTGGCACAAAGCCGAACAAAAGCAGGCGATTACGCTTGCCCTGGCCGATGGCAAACTCAATGTGGTTGAATTGGCCGCGCAGGGCAAGCTGGATGAAGAAAGTATTGAAGCCTTACATACGCGCACGGTTAAACTGAGCGGACATTATCTGGTTGAACATAGTTTCTTTCTGGATAACCAGGTAGAACAAGGGCAGGCAGGGTTTCATGTCCTGACGCCATTTTTATTAAATGATCAGCACACGGTGATTCTGGTCAATAGAGGCTGGGTGGCAGGTTTTTCTGATCATCAGCAATTACCTGAGATTGACACTGACCCTGCTCAGCAAACGGTGGCAGGCATGTTGTGGCACCAGAAGAAAACAGGTTTTCAGTTAGGTAAGCCAGAGCAGCAATGGAGCAAGGTACAGCAGGTGATTGATTTTGAATATTTGCAGCGGCAGCTACCTTACCCTTTACTGCCGCATGCCATATTGAAGCTGGACCCTGCGGTACCGCAAGACGGATTTGTCCGGCACTGGGACGTGCCCGCCGGACAGGTGGAGAAACATTTAAGTTATGCCTATCAATGGTTTGGTTTTGCGTTGGCAAGCATCCTGATTGGTGTGTATCAAATGCTGGAAAAGCGGCAGAAAAGTTAGTCAGGTAGAGCTCATGCAAGAAAATTCAACTACGCACGCTTCATTGAATGCCGCACAGCAGCGCAAAGGACGCATGATTTTTTTACTGCTGGCGATTTTCTTCACCGTACCTTTGGTGGTCGTGGTGGCGATGATCAAATTTGACTGGCGCCCCACCGGCAAAAGTTACGGCCAGCTGATACAACCCCCGGTTTCAATCGCATCCACCAGCCATTGGGTCACTGATGGCCAGCAAGCTGCGCCCGCCTTCTGGCAAGACAAATGGAACATCGTGCTGATCGCAGGAGAATGTGATGCGCGTTGCATGCAGCGCCTGTACGATTTAAGGCAGGTGTATGTCTCGCTGTATAAAGACATGATACGCGTGCAGCGGGTACTGATCACGCAACAGGCGGATACGCAGCAGATTCGTGAGCGTTATCCTGACCTGCTGATCATCAATGGCGAGTCTGAACAGGTGGCTGCCCTGGGGCGTATGCTAAGTGGTGGTGGGCAAAATACGCTGGCGGCGCAACGGGTCTATTTTATTGATCCGCTTGGTAATGTCATGATGCAGTACGACCTTGAGCAAGAGGCTAAGTGGATACGTAAAGACCTGATGAAATTGCTGAAGGCTTCCTGGGCTGGTTGATCATGTTTAAACCCTTAAGTGTTCTGGCTGTTGTTCTGGCATTTTGCGTGGTGGTGTTGGGCTCGTATGTGCGGCTATCTGATGCAGGATTAGGCTGCCCGGACTGGCCAGGCTGCTATGGCGCCTTGTCAGTTCCGCAAAGCGAATCTGCCATCCAGTCTGCGCAGCAGGCTTATCCGGATCGACCATTGGAACATGCAAAAGCCTGGAAAGAAATGGCGCACAGGTATCTGGCCGGTAGCTTAGGGTTAGTCGTGGTAGGCCTGGCCTGGCTGGCGTATAAGCACAGGCAAACCATCCGCACCAGCTGGCAGTTATCTGTTGCTCTGGTGGTGTTGATTATGTTGCAGGCTTTACTGGGTATGTGGACAGTGACTTTGTTACTCAAGCCGGTGATTGTCACCCTGCATTTGCTGGGAGGAATGACCACCCTGGCAGTGTTATGCTGGATCGCAGTGCGCAACACCACACAGCCATCCATCGCCTTACCATCATCACAGCAATGGTGGTTACACCTGGCGTTGCTGGTGTGGTTGCTGCAAGTGATGCTGGGTGGCTGGACCAGCAGCAATTATGCGGCACTGGCCTGTACCGACTTTCCCACCTGTCATGGCCTGTGGTGGCCGGGCATGGATATGCATGATGCATTTCACCTGACCCGTGCGCTGGGTGAAAGCCGGGATGGCGGTCAATTGCACCTGGATGCCTTGACCGCGATTCAGTGGGTGCACAGGCTGGGTGCTTTAGTCGTGCTTGGCTGGGGGCTGGTGAGCATCCGGATTTTGTTGCAACGGAAAACCGCCAGACCTTTGGCATGGGCACTGCTGGTTGTCTTGTTGTTGCAAATCAGTGTCGGTATCGGCAACCTGTTATTACAACTGCCGTTAGTGCTGGCAGTGTTGCATAACGCTGGCGCTGCGTTGCTGGGCATCTGCCTGGTCACGATCAATGCGAGATTAATGAATACGTCTTATTAGAAAAGTTGGGGGATTAGTCATGCAAAGTATTTGGGTTACACAACTGACATCGGCCAAGATGAGCTTGCGCAATTTTTATGCCTTGTGCAAGCCGCGCGTCACGGCGTTAATTGTATTTACGGCCATTATCGGCATGTTTATGGCCACGCCCGGCATGGTGTCGCTACAGATATTACTGGCGGCAACAGTAGGTATTGCCTTTGCCTCCGGCGCTGCGGCGGCATTCAACTGTTTAATCGAGCACAAGATCGATGCCATGATGGCGCGTACGCGAGCGCGGCCTATCCCGACCGGCCAATTATCGCAAATGGAGACCTTGCTGTTTGCCAGTGTGCTCGGTGGCCTGGGCCTGAGTATTCTGTATTACTGGGTGAACCCGCTCACCATGTGGCTGACACTGGGCACATTTGTAGGCTATGCCGTGATTTATACCGTGTTCCTGAAACCTGCGACGCCCATGAACATAGTGATCGGTGGCGCTTCAGGTGCCATGCCGCCTATCCTGGGTTGGGCGGCGGTGAATAACACAGTGTCGCCAGAGGCGTTGGTGATGTTTCTGATTATTTTTGCCTGGACGCCGCCACACTTTTGGGCGCTGGCCTTATATCGCCGTGAAGAGTACGCCAAAGTCGGCATGCCTATGTTGCCGGTGACGCATGGTGAGCAATTCACCTTGCTGCACATCCTGCTGTATACCGTGATCCTGATTGTGGTGTCTTTGATGCCTTATGGCCTGGGCATGAGCGGTTGGTTGTATCTTGCGTCTTCGGTCGTCCTGAATGCCGTGTTTCTGTACTATGTGGTCAGCCTGTACCGTCGTTATTCTGATGAGCTGGCGAAGACTACTTTCAAATATTCGATTCTTTACCTGAGCCTGATCTTCGCGGCGTTATTGCTGGATCATTATTTAATCTAGCTCTAAGAAAGTATCAAGACAGCTTGGTGGCAGCATGTTGCGATGCTGCCATTTTTGTTTCAAGGCCAAGCAATGGTTGCGATAGCTGTTCAAGTGTTTGCTGGTCTATCTGCTGTAAGAGTGAACTGAACATGGCAGGTTTTCCATGCAGGAAGCCCTGGATAAAATCGCAGTTAATCACTTTGAGGATATTCTCCTGCTGCGCATTTTCCACGCCCTCGGCAATCAGTTGCATATTCAGCTCATGCGCCATCTGGATAATAGAGCGGCACAGGATGAAGTCATAGTTATCCACGCCCAGATTATTGATAAACGACTTATCGATTTTGACGTAATCAACATGGTATTTCTTCAAATAACCCAGGGCTGAATAGCCGGTGCCAAAGTCGTCAATCGATAGTTTGATGCCTGCCTGCTTGAGGGCTTTCAGGGTGTCCTGAACCACGCGCGAAGGCTCCAGCAGCAAGCCTTCGGTGATTTCAAAACAGAATAATTCACATGGGATATTCGAGCGTTCAAGTCGTTTGATAAATGCCATCAGGTGTTGCGGATGGGCGAACTGCACTGGCGAAATATTCAGGCTGATCTGCACGCCTTGCAGGCGCAGCGGGTCTATGGTCGATAAGTCATGCAGCACCTCATTAAAGATCCACTTGCCTATCTCTATAATGATGCCGGATTCTTCTGCCAGGGGAATAAACGCACTCGGCGGAATATTGCCCCGCGTCGGATGCTGCCAGCGTATCAAAGCTTCCGCTTTGATCAGCGCAATATCGTGCAGACGGTAGATCGGTTGATAGACCATGTGCAGTTCGCCATTTTCAATCGCCGAGCGCAGGTCGTGCGTCAGTGAAATACGCTCCTTGATTTCCTGTTGCATGGTTTGCGTAAAAAACTGGTACTGGTTTTTGCCCGCGCGTTTGGCGGCATACAGGGCCTGGTCGGCATACATCATCAGGGCTTCGGCGGAATCGCTGTGATCCGGGAAGACGGCGATGCCTATACTGGCGGTGACAAAATACTGGTTGTCATCGATATGGAAAGGTGAGCGCACGGTCTCTACAATTTTGGCACCGATGTCATGCAATACCTTGATATCTTTCAGTTTGGGGATCACCACCACAAACTCGTCGCCACCCAGCTTGGCCGTGGTATCGCCATCGCGCACGCAGGATTGAATCCGTAGCGCGGCATTCTGTAACAAGCGGTCGCCCACGGCATGCCCGGCAATGTCGTTCACATCTTTAAAGCCATCCAGGTCAATCAGCAATAATCCCAGTTGTTGCTGCGACTGCTGGCATTCCAGAATAGCGCTCTCCAGGCATTGCTGTAACAGGTAGCGATTGGGTAACTGGGTCAGGTAATCATAATTGGCCTGACGCCATATCTGTTGGCGCACCTCGGTTTCACGCCGTTGCGCGCGCAGGTAAAACCGCCATAGCTGATACAC
>DATHWT010000005.1:0-15925 GCA_035460345.1 Methylophilus sp.
CTGACGTTGGCCAAATTAGGGCAAGTGGCCGAGGCTGAGAAACAGTTTGTGCAAGGCTTGCAAAAGTATCCGCAACACAGGATGCTCGCGCAAGGCGAAGCAGAATTGCTTATTCGCAGTAATCAGTGGCCGCAGGCGGTAACTTTTATCCAGAAACAGTTGTCCATGTTTCCTGAAGATCCGAAACTGTATGACTGGCTGGCCGCAGCTTATCAGGGACAAGGCAAGCAGATGCTGCGTCATCAGGCACTGGGCGAGTCCTATGTGCGCAAGTATGACTTGCCACGTGCGATTGACCAGTTCGACATTGCCAGCAAAGCCAAGGATGGGGATTTTTATCTGCAATCCAAAGTAGAAGCGCGTTTAAAAGCGCTTAGACTGCAACAGGCGCGGGATAAAGATGATGACAAGAGCTGACAGGTAGCCGGAGCGTTAAATGCTAATAAGAAGAACATTGTTAAAAGGCTTGCTGGCATTGGCAACGCTACCCTTGTGGATGCTAGTGCAGAAGGTGCAGGCCGCTACCTGGTTTGCGCAGGCGTTTGACGCCAAACAGACATCAGAAGTCATGGCTGCCTTGCAGGCCACGGCGGTGACGGTGTCGCAAAATATTCAAATCGAAGCGCCACAAAAGGCCGAGAATGGCGCAGTGGTGCAGGTGGAAATTTCCAGCACCCAATCTGCTGGCAGCATCAGCACCTTGCGTTTACTGGCGGATGCCAACCCAACGCCACTGATTGCCAGTTTTGAATTGGGCAAACAGGTGTTACCGAAACTGGTGACGCGTATCAAGCTAGCGCAATCGGGTGAATTAATTGCGTTAATTCAGCAGGCTGGCGGCCAGTTTCAGCAGCAACGACGCTCGGTGATTGTGCTCGAAGATGGTTGCGCAGGCAGCGAGCGCGAAGAGCCTTTTGCCAGCAGCATGAAAATGCGCGCGCGGCCGCTTGAAGATGGGCCTTTGGGCAAGGGCATTGTCGAACTCAAGATTATTATTGTGCACCCTATGCGCACAGGCCGTAGTAAAAATGATGATGGCGTTTTAATGCCAGCGCATTTCATGCAACTGATGCAGGTGCTATTGAACGGTAAAGTCATTGTCGATGCGCAGACCGGCACCGGTATTTCACGTAATCCTTACTTTACTTTTTATCTTAAAGAGGTCAAGGTAGGGGATGTGATTTCGGTGCACTGGCAGGATAATCGTGGGTTTGAAGGGCAAAGCCAGGTCACGGTAACGCAATAGCTTTTAATAAGTAATATTTATCAATAAAATTAGTACAATCAATTATACATATGTAATAGAGTTGTCTAAAATGCATCCATTCGCTGTGGAAACACAGCAACATTTTTAATTAACCATGATTTAAATCATCCATTTGAATCACTAATAAGGAGAGCTACATGTCATTGATCAATACACAAGTACAACCATTCAAGGCCCAGGCATTTCACAACGGTAAATTTATCGAAGTGACAGAAGAGTCATTAAAAGGCAAATGGTCTGTGCTGATTTTCATGCCGGCAGCGTTTACGTTCAACTGCCCGACAGAAGTTGAAGATGCGGCTGACAACTACGCAGAATTCCAGAAGGCTGGTGCTGAAGTGTACATCGTGACCACCGATACGCATTTCTCCCACAAGGTTTGGCACGAGACTTCACCGGCAGTGGGCAAAGCAAAATTCCCATTGGTTGGTGACCCGACTCACCAGTTGACACGTGCTTTTGACGTGCATATTGATGAAGAAGGTCTGGCATTGCGCGGTACTTTCGTGATCAATAACGAAGGTGTGATCAAAACTGCTGAAGTACATAGCAACGAAATCGCGCGCGATGTGAAAGAAACCTTGCGTAAGTTGAAAGCAGCTCAATACACTGCTGCCAACCCAGGCCAGGTTTGCCCGGCCAAGTGGAACGACGGTGCAGCCACATTGACACCATCACTGGACCTGGTAGGTAAGATTTAATCTCTCTGGGATTAGCTTGAGCAAAGCCCTGCGATAGCAGGGCGCTCAGGTAAAGTCACCAATGTATTGGTGGTTTTACCTGAGCTTCCCCCAACCATTTTGAATGCCATGAATATGGCCACGGCTTCTTGTCGCCGATAAACACAGACAAGTATGTCATTTTGGAGAATAAAAATGTTAGACGATACCTTAAAGACACAACTGCAAACCTACCTGGGTATGCTGCGTCAGCCTATCCGTCTGATCGCATCCCTGGATAACAGTGACAATGCCGCAAAAATGCGCGAATTGTTGCAAGAAATCACCGCGTTGTCGGACAAAGTCACGCTGGATGAAAGCGGCGACGATGCACGCAAACCTTCATTCGTGATTGCCAGAGAAGGTGAAACCCGCGGCGTACGCTTTGCGGCGATTCCACTGGGGCATGAATTCACTTCACTGGTGCTGGCTTTGTTGTGGACCGGCGGCCATCCACCAAAAGTGGAGCAGGATGTGCTCGACCAGATCAAGGCGCTGGACAGCGATTTGAACTTTGAAGTGTATATGAGCCTGTCATGCCATAACTGCCCGGATGTGGTGCAAGCCACGACGCTGATGACGGTATTCAACCCGCGCATTAATGTGACGGTGATTGATGGCGGTTTGTATCAGGACGAAGTTAACGAGCGCAATATCATGGCGGTCCCCGCGACTTTCCTGAATGGCGAGATGTTTGCTTCTGGCCGTATGCTGGTGGAGGAATTCCTGGCCAAGGTCGATACCGGCGCGGTAGCGAAAGAAGCTGAGAAACTGAATGCCAGAGAGTCATTTGATGTGCTGGTGGTGGGCGGAGGACCAGCCGGTGCTTCAGCAGCGATTTATGCAGCACGTAAAGGCATACGTACCGGTATTGTGGCGGACCGTTTTGGTGGCCAGGTCAACGACACACTGGCGATTGAAAACTTTATTTCTGTGAAAGAAACGGAAGGCCCAAAACTGGTGGCAGCGCTGGAGGAGCATGTGAAGACTTATGACGTCGACATTATGCCTCTACAGCGTGCGGTAGGCTTGAGTGAGCCGAAACAGGCTGACCATAAACACGGCGGCCTGATTGAAGTGAAGCTCGAGAGTGGCGCTATCTTGCGCAGCAAGTCAGTGATCCTGGCAACCGGTGCACGCTGGAGAAATCTGAATGTACCTGGTGAAGCCGAGTACAAAAACAAGGGCGTGGCCTACTGCCCGCACTGTGACGGCCCGTTGTTTAAAGGCAAGCATGTTGCGGTGGTTGGCGGCGGTAACTCCGGCGTGGAAGCGGCAATTGACTTGGCCGGTGTGGTGGGTCATGTCACTTTGCTGCAATTTGATACCGAGCTGAAAGCCGATGCTGTGCTGCAACGTAAATTACGCACGTTGGAAAATGTCACGATATTGACCAGTGCTCAAACCAGTGAAATTACGGGTGACGGCACACGCGTCAATGGCCTGACTTACACTGACCGAGTGAGTGGCGAAAGCAAGCAGATAGCACTGGAAGGTGTGTTTATCCAGATTGGCCTGGTACCAAACACGGACTGGCTGAAAGGCACGATAGACCTGAGCAAGTATGGTGAAATTGAAATCAACAGCCATAATGCGACTTCGCTGCCTGGTGTGTTTGCTGCAGGCGATGTGACAACCATTCCTTACAAGCAGATCGTCATTGCCATGGGCGAAGGGTCAAATGCAGCACTCGGTGCGTTTGATTACCTGATCCGTCAGTGATTATTTAATAACGATGTAGCAATAAAAAAACCTGCTTAGGCAGGTTTTTTTATTTCAGAAGATTACCTACGGTTTCAGGGACAATGAAACCGCTTCCGCGACTTTAATACCATCGACAGCTGCTGACAAAATACCGCCAGCATAGCCAGCGCCTTCGCCGCAGGGGAATAAACCTTTGGTGTTGATGCTTTGCAACGTGTCATCATCTCGCTTGATACGTATCGGGCTGGAGGTTCGTGTCTCAACACCCGTCAGAATGCCATCGGCCAGGTCAAAATTGGGAATCTGTTTGGCAAATGCAGGGATCGCTTCCCGGATAGCGTTAATCGCGAATTCTGGCAGCGCAGAAGCTAGGTTAGTCAGGTGCACACCAGGCGTGTAAGAAGGCGTGACTTCACCAAACTCAGTGGAAGGGCGATTTGCTAAAAAGTCGCCTATCAATTGACCAGGGGCCGAGTAATCACTGCCACCCAGTTCAAATGCATGGCTTTCCAGCTGACGTTGTAATTCAATGCCTGCCAAGGGATGGTCAGGGTAATCCACTTCAGGAGTGATGCCGACCACGATACCCGCGTTCGCATTACGTTCATTGCGGCTGTACTGGCTCATACCGTTAGTGACTACGCGGTTAGGCTCGGAAGTCGCGGCGACTACAGTTCCTCCCGGACACATACAGAAGCTGTAAACGCTGCGGCCATTTTGCGCGTGGTATACCAGTTTGTAATCGGCGGCGCCCAGTTTTTGCAAAATATCGTCGCTATAGCTTTTGCCATAACGTGCACGGTCGACCAGGCTTTGCGGATGCTCAATACGGAAGCCTATCGAAAAAGGTTTCGCTTCGACGTAGATGCCTTTGTTGTAGACCATTTCAAAAGTATCACGCGCACTGTGCCCAACTGCCAGCACCAGGTGATTGGTCTGCAGGTACTCGCCGGTTAGCAAGGTCACGCCTTGTACTTGCTGGTCCTGGATGTCGATTTCAGTGACACGGCTGCCGAAGCGGATTTCTCCGCCCAGGCTGGTAATGGAATTACGCATTTCTTCCACCATGCTCACCAGCTTGAAGGTGCCGATATGCGGATGGCTAACGTATAAAATTTCTTCCGGCGCACCGGCTTTGACAAACTCCTGCAACACCTTGCGACCGTAGTGTTTAGGATCTTTGATCTGGCTGTAAAGTTTGCCATCTGAGAAAGTGCCTGCGCCGCCTTCGCCGAATTGCACGTTGGATTCCGGATCCAGCTTGCGTTTGCGCCACAAGCCCCAGGTATCTTGCGTCCGTTGGCGTACTTCTTTACCGCGTTCAAGCACAAGCGGTTTAAACCCGGCTTGTGCCAGTATCAAAGCCGCAAAAATGCCTGCCGGGCCAAAACCGACCACAATGGGTCTGTGTTGTAAATCTTCTGTATTGGTCGCAACAAATTTGTAACTGGTGTCAGGTGCCGGTTTGATATGCGGGTCTTTTTTAAACCGGGCGAGAATTTTCGCTTCGTTTTTAACCTCTACATCAATGTTGTACACAAACAGAATCGCGTGGGTTTTACGTGCATCTACCCCGCGTTTGAATATCTCAAAACGGATGAGATCGGTTTCGGGGATTTCCAGCCGTTTAAGCAGGGCCGCCTTGATCTGGTCATCCTGGTGGATGAGCGACTCGGCTTCAATGAGTGGCAGTTTGATTTCTGTGATTCGTAACATAAAAGGCTCGCGGATAGTGGTTATCTATCAAAAGCGTATTTTATTACATTCAGACTTAACCTATGGTAGATTTTCATATCGGTTCTATTTAATTAGTGTCGGAATTGGTCGTTATAGGAATTATGTTTAATTACAAGCGACGAATACTTATCCCGTTAATCATTGCCGCAACCATTCTGTGCGGTTCAATGATATGGCTGTTTATCGCCATGTACCAGCTTGTGTCTTTTTCGGAACAAAAGGATTCAGTAGACCGCCAGCGTTATGATATCGCCGCGCTGGGTAAAGCCATCACCAATGCTGAAAGCGGCCAGCGCGGCTATTTGCTGACAGGGCATACCTTATTCCTCGATACTATGGAGCAGGGGCGGACTGACACGCGTAGAGTCCTTGCCAGCCTAGACAGGCGGGTAGCCAGTGCTGGCGAGATTCGTCCGCAACTGGAAAAGGTCAAACAATTGATCCATCGAAAATTCGACGCCATGGATATCAGCATCCAGGTGCAAATGCGCGCCGGTTCCTATGCGTCACATCTAACGCTAAGCAAAGATAAAAGCCGTGAGTTGATGAAATTGATTGATGATCGCCTGGGCGAGATGGATAGCAAGCTGGAAAATCTGCGGGCGGATTATGAAAAAAAAATACGGCAGCGCGTAATCCAGGCGGTCATCGGCGCTATTTTGCTCTGCATGCTGATTATTGGTGTATTGCTGTTTTCATATCGCAGTACCACCGATTTGTTAGGCAAGGTGCTGGAAACCCAGGCCGTTACCGAGCAGTTGAGCCATCAGGTAGATCATGACCTGCTCACCGGTTTGCCAAACCGTCGCAGTGTGGATGACCATTTGGAAAGTGTTTTCCAGCGGTCAAAACATAATTCAAAACCGTTTGCCATCTTCTTTATGGATCTCGATGGATTCAAGCAGGTAAATGATCAGTATGGTCATGAGATTGGCGATGCGTTACTCATTGAAGTATCCCATATGTTCCAGAAAGTGCTCCGGCAAACGGATTTTCTGGCCCGCCAGGGTGGTGATGAGTTTGTGCTGGTGGTTGGTAGTTATTTGCACCGCATGGAGTTATTGCAACTCGCACAAAGATTAATACAGTTATTTTCACGCCCGGTGATTGTCAGAACAATGGCGCTTAATGTCGGCGTCAGCATCGGTATCGCCGAGTATCCCCGAAATGGCAAGCAAGTGAAGCAGCTATTGCATGCGGCTGACAAAGCCATGTATGTGTCTAAGAAAAACGGTAAAAATTCTTACAGTTTTGATGGTGAGTGATGGCTTATTCGGCTTGGTTTGCCAGCGCTAGTTGTAGCATATTTTTTAACAGCGGCACGGTCACCGGTTTTTTAGTAGTGAGTGACCACTCATCCAGCGCATCCAGCACTGAGACAAGTGTAGGTAAATCACGCCGTAAATATTTCAGGCAGTAAGCGATTACCTCATCGGGCAATTTCATGCCGCGATCCTGGGCGTGCGCACGTAAGGCATCGGCTTTTTCACTATCGCTCAGCGGCTGCAATTGATAGACCAGGCCCCATGCCAGACGCGTGGCTAAATCGTTGCGTAAGCCCATTTGTGTTGGTGGATGATTACCTGCGGTGACCAGCACGCCACCTTCGGCTTTAATATGGTTAAATGTATCAAACAGGATGATTTGCGATTCGTCATCCAAGGTATGCACATCATCGGCGATATGCGCGCCCATGGCCTGGGCTGCCAGAAGAAGATGGGTTTTGCCACTGCCCGCAGCGCCCCATAGAAACATGAATTGTGTGGGCGCTTGCCCTGCGAGAACAGTCTTCAAACTGTTCAAGGCTTCGTGGTTTTGGGCAATGATGAAATTGTCAAACCCTGGGGCAGCAGGCGGCTGGATATTAAGGAGTAATTGTTTCACAGCAAAGACTTTAGTTTGGTTCGGGGTCAGTCATCCGATAGTTGAATCACTGAGGCCTGGCTGTGCAAGTAGGTGTCGCTACGCAAATAACTATTTTTGACGTAACGCAAACCGACGGCAATGGCAGCGCTGACAGGCAACGCCAGCAAAACGCCTGCAAAACCAAATAATTGGCCGCCGGCCATCAACGCTAAAATCACCAGTACCGGATGCAAGCCTATCCGGTCGCCGACCAGGATAGGTGTCAGGAAAAAACTTTCTACAAACTGGCCGACACCAAATACCAGTAGGACCGGCACCACTTCTGGCAATGATGCGAATTGCAATAGTGCCAGCATCATGGCCAACATAAATGCCAGGGCAAAACCGAGATAAGGCACAAAACTGAGTAAGCCGGCAATCATGCCAATCGATAAGGCCATATCAAGCCCGACCAGCCATAAACCCACACTATAAAATACACATAGCGAAAGCATGACCGATAACTGACCGCGTAAAAATTCGGCCACCACACTGTCTATATCTTTGGCGATTTTTTTGACACTGCCTATCAGGTCACGGGGAATCAACTCCCCCACTTTTGTCACCATATCGTCCCAGTCGCGCAAAAAATAAAACAGCACGACGGGTAAAAGGAGGATGTTGGCGAGCATGCCAATCAGGTTCAGGCCTTTTTGGCCTGCACTCAACAATACGCTGCCAACAAAGCTGCTCGCTGATTGCCAGTGTTCGGTCACCAGCTTTTGTATATAGGCCGGGTTCACATTGAAGCGGATGCCAAAGCGCTGTTGCAACCACGGCTCAACCTGCTGGTGAAAGTGATCCACCACTGCTGGCAAGCGTTGCACAATAAGCATGGACTGTTGTTGCAGCAGTGGGATGATAATCAGCATCAAGCCGATCAGCGCCAGGATCACGCCAGCCATCACTAACAAAGTCGCCAATGTACGGCCGACTTTCCAGTGGCGGTATCCGGCCTCACTCAGCCGGTCTACCAGCGGATCCAGCATGTAGGCAATGACCATGGCTGCCAGAAAGGGCGTCAGTACTGGCTCCAGCAAGTAAAACAGGTAGATGAAAAGCGCGGCCACGATCCACCAGCGATTTTCGCTGACAAACTGAGTCACACTGGACTTTTGATACTCGTGATCTGACATGGGCGCCTGTAATACATCCGCTCAATCCGGCATAGGTCGAACTGGCAAGATGCGTTAAAATAATGGTTATTCTTAAAATTATACTGAATTTCGTGGACGTAACGCGCTTTGTTGCAATATCCATGAATTTATATTGAATTAAATATTCATAGCATAGAAAGAAACGAGAGTACTTTGACGACTTCTTCTGATAAAACTTCTGTCACCTATCGCGACGCCGGTGTAGATATGGAAGCTGGTGATGCGCTGGTCGAGCAGATCAAGCCATTTGCAAAACGCACCATGCGCCCGGAAGTGATGGGCGGCATCGGCGGCTTTGGTTCATTGTTCGCCATGCCGAAAAAATTCAAGGAGCCAGTGCTGGTTTCCGGCACGGATGGCGTAGGCACCAAGCTAAAACTGGCTTTCCAGCTCAACAAGCATGATACGGTTGGTATCGACCTGGTTGCCATGAGCGTGAATGACATTCTGGTGCAGGGTGCGGAGCCGCTGTTCTTCCTGGATTATTTTGCCTGTGGCAAACTGGAAGTAGGCACTGCAGCTGCCGTGATCAAAGGTATCGCGCAAGGCTGTGAAGAGTCAGGCTGTGCGTTGGTCGGTGGTGAAACAGCCGAAATGCCAGGCATGTACCCGGCCGGTGAATATGACCTGGCCGGTTTTGCGGTCGGTTGTGTCGATAAAGCCAATATCATTGATGGCACCACCATCAAGGCTGGCGATGTGGTGCTGGGACTGGCTTCCAGTGGTGCGCATTCCAATGGTTATTCATTGATCCGCAAACTGATTGAAACTTCAGGCATCGATTTTGAATCTGACTTCCATGGTCGTAAATTCAAAGATGTGGTGATGGCACCAACCAAACTGTATGTGAAATCTGTGCTCAAATTGCTGGAAACATTGCCGGTCAAAGGCATGGCCCACATTACCGGCGGCGGCATCACCGAGAATATTCCGCGTGTATTGCCAGCAGGCCTGACTGCCGAAGTACAAAAATCCAGCTGGACATTGCCACCGTTGTTTCAATGGTTACAAGCCCAAGGCAATATAGCGCCGCAGGAAATGTACCGTACTTTTAACTGTGGTATAGGGATGGCGATTGTTGTGGCCGCCGAGCATGCTGATCAGGCTGAGAGCGTGCTGGCTTCCGCTGGTGAAACTGTTTACCGCATTGGCCAGATTCGTGCGCAACAGGCCGGTGAAGCGCCTACTGTGGTGGTGTAATGCAGCCATTTCAATTTCAGCGTATGGTTGTGAATAGTCTGGCGGCGCTACTGTTAGTGGCTGCTAGTGGATTGTCGGCTGCGCCCAAGCAACTCAGCTTGAAATATGATTTGCTGCAACAGGGCGTGACTATCGCCAGCGTGAAAGACCAGTTGACGGTAACTGGTAATAAATACCAGATTGGGTCACTGGCAGAAGGCAAAGGTGTTTACAAGCTAATGGGTGAGCGCACACTTTCAAGTCAGGGTGATGTGGCAGACAATGCTTTACGCCCTATCCACTTTGAATCACGTCAATCCAAACATGCAGATAAAGCCTTGATCAATGATTTTGACTGGGGCAAAAAAGTATTGAGAATGCAGGTAAAAGGCGAGCAACAAAGCGAAAAACTGAGCAAAGGCACGCAAGACCTGTTGAGTGTGATGTATTGCTGGATGTGGCAACCCCCCAAAGGCAAGCAAGTGAAGTTAGCCGTGACAAATGGTAAAAAACTGTCCCCGCATACCTTTGTGGTGACTGAAGAAAGTACGCCGTTGCAAACCGAAGCAGGTGCATTTAACGTGATCAAGCTGGAAGATAGCGATGGTGAAAAAACACTTTATCTGGCCAAGGATAAAGGTTATCTCCCGGTGAAACTGGTGGTGATGGATGACGGTAAACGCATGGAACAAGTGATTACCAGCATCACTGGTCAGTAACGGGTATTTCCACATCGGGAAAACGTGTGATTAAGATACCAGGCCTGTTCAAATGGATACGGCAACACGTTTCCTGGTCATTAGGGTTGGCGTTGTTCATCTCCCTGTTGGTACATTTATTTGTATTGAAAGAAGTTGCCTGGCAGAGCTGGTTTGCAGCAGAGGAACCGCCACCTACCCTGTTAAGCGCGCAGTTGGAAGCCGCGCCTAGCAAACCAGTATTAAAAGCACCCGTTAAACCAGCCAGGCAGGAAAAATTGCCTGCCGCCAAGCCTGAGCCATCGGCCCCGGTTGTGCATTCGCCGGAGCCAGTCACTGAGGCGCCGGATGCTTCGCAGCCTGTCGCAACGAGTGAAGATACAAGCGAGAATGTTGAAGAAGCCCGTCAGGCAGAAATTGCCGCCTGGCATGAAACCGACAGCGCTGTCGTAGCACCAGAAGAAGCATTGCCAGCGCCTTATCAGCGTGTGAGCACTGAGTTTTCGGTTTTTGTGAATGGTGAAAAGCAGCCAGCAGGCAGTGCAAAAATTGATTATGCCCTGGAGCAGTCTGGGCAATACACCCTGCGCTGGGTGGTTGAAGGTCGTGGTCTGCTAAAGTTGCTGTACCCGACGCTGGAGCAAGAAAGCCGTGGGGAAATTGGCCCACATGGCTTAAAACCCCATTTTTATCGTTACGCCTTTGGTAATAAGGCCGACAAAATATACGAAGCCAGTCTGGATTGGGAAACCAACTTCATTACCCTGAAAACAGCTAAGGGCGAACAACGGCTGGATCTGCCACGCAACACGCAGGATATCCTCAGCTTTATGTACCAGTTTATGTTTGTGCCGCCATTGCAGGAAATGCATATTGCACTCACCAACGGGCGACGGCTGAACACTTACCAATACGAATTTGAAGGCGAGGATACGTTGGTGATTGCCGACCAGACTATCCAGACCGTACACATTGCCCATACGCGTGGCGAGACGGATGAAAAAATAGAATTGTGGCTGGCCAGCGATTATCGCTTTGTGCCAGTCAAGATCAGGAAACAGGAAAAAAACGGCATGGTGATTGAGCAAGTCGCCACGCGTTTGATCACCGAATAACGCAAGACGCAACATATTTGAAAGATATTCATGAATTCAACACTTATGCGCCAAACGGCGGCTTTATTAAACGACATGCTGCAATTCGAAAGCCCGGCCGATGGCAAGCTCAGTGAGTTCTTTCGCCAGCATAGAGAGCTAGGCACCAAAGAGCGCGCCTGGATCGCAGAAACCGCTTATGGCGTGTTGCGTCGCTACCGCTACCTGCGCGAAATCAGTATCACAGAGTCGGATGAACAAGAGGACACCCGTAAGTTGATCCTGGCTTATCTGATCAAGATCGAAGGCAAAAGCATACGCGACCTGGACGACATGCTCGACGAGCGCCAAAAAGAATGGGCGGTGCAAATTAAAAGCAAAACCAGCGAAGGCTTCGCGCCCGCCATTCTGGCCGATGTACGCGACTGGTTCTGGGATAAGCTGGTAGCGCAATATGGCGAAGCCGAGGCCATGACCATTTGCCGCAGCATGTTTGAACAAGCCAGCCTCGACCTGCGTGTGAATACCATCAAAGCCAACCGTGAAGAAGTCATGGCACGCATGCTGGCCGAAAACACCGTGAAAGATAATGTTATCACCACCACGCCCTATTCGCCGGTCGGTATTCGCATGGGTGCACGCCTGAATATCGGCAAACATATCTTGTTTGTCGAAGGCAAAATCGAAGTGCAGGACGAAGGCAGCCAATTACTCAGTTATTTAGTGGCGCCAAAACGCGGGCAAATGGTGGCTGATTTGTGTGCCGGTGCAGGTGGTAAAACACTCGCGTTAGGGGCTTTGATGAAAAATACCGGCCGTTTATATGCGTTCGATGTGTCAGAAAAACGCCTGAATAACCTGGGCCATCGCTTGAAGCGCAGTGGATTATCCAACCTGCAAGCGCAACTGATCAACAACGAAAATGATTTAAAACTTAAACGCCTGAACGGCAAGTTTGATCGTGTGCTGGTGGATGCCCCATGTAGCGGCTTGGGCACTTTACGCCGTAACCCGGATCTGAAATGGCGCCAAACCGAGCAAGACGTTGCCGAATTAAATGTAAAACAAGCCAATATCCTGGCGCGTGCAGCCAAACTGTGCAAAACCGGTGGCCGCGTGATTTATGCGACTTGTAGCCTGTTGCGTGATGAAAACGAATCGATTGCTGAAGCGTTTCTGCAAGCGCATCCAGACTTTAAGTTGATCCCCGCCAGTGAAGTATTGGCGCAGCAGAACATTGAACTGGATACTGGCGAATACCTGAAACAACTGCCGCACTTACATGGGACGGATGGATTTTTTGCGGCGGTATTTGAGAAGGCTGGTCAAATAACCGAGGTTGCAAAGGATTCTTGAGTAGCAGCACTATGAGCTGCTAAGTATCAATTAGGTATGGCTTAGCAGCTGTCCTTGTACCAGTGAGTTAAAAGGCAACAATCAATAGCAATAGACGCCTGGTACATGTCAACATTACTTTTTTGAGTTATTCTTCAATCCATCACGATTGATTAATTCTTAAAGCACAGAAATGACAAAACTGACTCTGAATCTGCAAATACTCATTGCTGCTTTGCTGGGTGTTGCCGGAGGGTGGGCGATGCATGGATTGCCTGCTAATTCAGAAACCGCAAAGTGGAGTCTATACGCAAGCAATCTGGTCGGTACGCTCTTTATCGACTTACTCAAAATGGTGATGATCCCGCTGGTGTTCTGCGCCATCGTGACCGGGATTGCCAACCTGCGCCAGCATAGCCAGATCAACCTGGTGTGGAAAACTACCCTGCTTTTCTTTGCCACCACTACGATCATTGCAGTACTCATCGGTATTAGTGCCAGCCATATTTTCAAACCGGGCGAGGGTTTGCATCTGTCCATGTTTGCCGATGCGATGCAGCAGTTTGAATCCAGGCAGATGACCTTGCCGGAGTTCTTCACCCAGTTTTTGCATGGCATATTTATGAACCCGTTCAAAGCATTGGCCGATAGTAATATTATCGCCATCGTCGCCTACGCATTGCTACTGGGTATTGCGCTGGTGATGGCTTCAGAACGCTATCCACAAATGCTGGGTTTGTTTGAAGAAGGCATGCGTTTATCCATGCAAATGATAGGCTGGATCATGCGCCTGGCACCGTTCGGGATTGGTGCCTTGCTGTTCAAGTTAGTGGCCACACAGGATTTGAGTCTGTTTACAACTTTGGCCAAGTTTATGCTGGTGGTCACTGGTACGACTTTGCTGCATGGTTTGGTTGTGTTGCCTGCTTTATTATTTCTGATCACCCGCAAGCGTCCGTGGTGGTTTTTGCGAAATGCTAAAGAGGCCCTGCTTACTGCTTTTGCGACTAGCTCCAGCAATGCGACCATGCCGGTGACCATGCGCTGCGCAACGCAAAATATGCAGGTGAAGCCTGAAATTGCAGGTTTTGTCGTGCCGCTAGGGGCGACTGTGAATATGGATGGCACTGCCTTGTACGAAGCCGCTGCTGCCTTGTTCGTCGCTCAACTGGCTGGTATCGAATTGTCGCTCGGTCAGCAACTTGTAGTGTGTTTCACCACCATGATTGCGGCAATGGGAGCGCCTGGTATACCTAGCGCAGGCATGGTCACCATGGTCATGGTGCTGCAAAGCGTAGGTTTGCCTGCGGAAGCGATTGCGATATTATTGCCCATAGACCGGTTGCTGGATACAGTCAGAACCGCGGTCAATGTGGAAGGCGATATGATAGGCAGCCTAGTGGTACAACACGTGACGGAATCCCACTCTTCAAGCTAACATTTATCCATGCTAGAACAACGCATAGCTCAGGTTTCAGATAGCCCCGTCATTTGCGCATTGGTGAATGCCGCTTATCGCGGCGAGACCAGTCGTGCAGGCTGGACTACAGAAGCTGATTTGCTGACCGGTGTGCGAACTAGTGAACGCACCATACAGGCGCTGATTGAAAGCCAGGATGCCTGTATTTTACTAGGTGAGGAAGCGGGTGGGGTAGTGGCTGCCTGTATTTGCCTGGAGCGACATGCAGAGTCAGCTGAGGTTGTGCACCTGGGCATGATAGCTGTTTCGCCGTTATTGCAGAATCGCGGATATGGTAAAACCATGATACTGGCGGCTGAAAAACTGGCGAAGGCACAGTGGGAGGCGAAGCTGGCGGAAATGATGGTGATCAGTCTGCGGGGGGAGTTGATTGCGTTTTACCAGCGGCTGGGATACCAGGCGACGGGCAACACCGTACCTTTTCCGCACGAGCCGGATATGTGGCAGGTGCAAGTTGAGAATATGCAGTTGATTATTTTGCAGAAGGTGTTGTGATCGGTTGTTGTTTGCTCAACCTGCCTGTTAATAGAATACCTTGCAACGCTTAGTCATCTGTATGTTACTTTTCAAACAAGACTTTTCTGTTCGTCATTCTGGCGGAGGCCAGAATCCAGGCAGAGTTAGTGTTTAGCTTGGCTGCAAAAAGCTAGTATCGCGCTTGCTGGTAGTTTTAATAGGTATTTCTTCGGATATTCACCATTGCTTTTCGCTTTCTCAGCGAGTGACTTTTCTTTGCTTGCCCAAAGAATAAGTAACCAAAAGAAAGGGCACCCTAGCATCCGCTTATTTCCTGCGTTGCTCGTCAAAATAAGCGGTCACGAAACTCATCCTAGCGGCCTGCACAGAACGCAGGCCACCGCGGGATTCAGACAGTCGCTCCCTTGTCTCTTATTTTGACTGCGCTACTCGGCGCGTCAGATAGGGGCCCGTTTAAAAGCACCACGTTGTAACAGTTCTGAAAAATAATGGGCTGAGGGCGCTAAGTAAATTTTATAACTCTCAAGACTAAACCCAACAGCATTACGTTGTTTTATCTTTTGCTTTTGGCTTTGCTTTTCAATAGTTGAGCGGGAATGGATGGGACTAGCCTCACGTAACTGAAAGCGTGTGGTTTTCATGGGCCCCTATCTGACGCGCCGAGTAGCGCAGTCAGCGTGGGAGTTTTCGGCCAGCGTCTGTTTGAGTTCCGCAACAAGCCACGTACTGTGTGGCTTGTCAGGGCGAGTTTCGTTGGACGCTCACGTTGATGAGCAACGCAGGAAACAAGCGGAAGCTAGGGTGCATTTCTTTTGGTTACATTTTCTTTGGGCAAGCAAAGAAAAGTAACTCGCCTAGAGGCGAAAAGCAGCGTTCAAATCATCCAAAGAACTACCTAAACTACAACTTCCAGCAAGTACTCTCTTCCTGAACCACGCTGCGCCAGGCTCTCCTGCCTTACGCCAGCGACGGAAATTAACTCCGTGCTAAGGCCAATAAAACAAAGCCCGCTTGACCATGCCGCCGATTGCGCGTAAATTCCGCAACCTTATGCACAAGCACTTTTACCAACCTTCTGTTGTGACAATGACCCGAAAGGCATTGTGGCTGGTCGCCACATCCTGTCGCGGTTGCTGCTTGTCTTAAACTTTTGCAACCGCGGGCTCTCCGCGG
>DATHWT010000006.1:0-4104 GCA_035460345.1 Methylophilus sp.
GGTGACCGGAGTTTGCTTTTTGTACAGCATCCATGCTCAAAGCACGGATAGCGTTGCACAAGTCGACACGTGTTGCCATTGTTTTCTCCCAAATGAAAATAAGAGCGGTCTTACACAAAAAGCTGCAAAACCTTGATTGAAATCTTTAAAAAGAGCAGGAAATCGCCCTTTTACGGAAAGGGTAGATTATTCCTTAGAACCCGTTTTTCATCAAGGGTTAATCAGCATTTAATTCACGTCGCAAGCGGTAGCAATGAAATCAAAAACCTGATAAATCCCCTGATAAATCCTTAGCCTTGGATAGCGCCGACTGGCGTTTTCACCTACCATGTAAAAAACATTGATCACAAAGGAGTATGTAAATGTCTGAAGATAGAATCATTATGCGTGTCGGTGAAGCCCTGGTTGCTGGCGGCCCACCGGGAACCGCTGCGGAACCGGAAGTGGCGATTGGTGAAATGAATGGCCCTATGGGCACTGCTTTTGCCAACTTACTGGGTGACCAGGTTAAAGGCCATACCCGCGTGCTTGCGATTATGAATACCGATATCATGGTGCGCCCGGCGACCTTGATGGTAAGCAAAGTGACAGTGAAAGACCCGCGCTATACCAATATCCTGATGGGCACCGTACAAGGCGCAATCGCCAACGGTGTGCTGGATGCGGTGCGTAGCGGCGACATCCCAAAAGAAAAAGCTAATGACCTGGGCATTATCGTTTCCGTCTGGTTAAGCCCGGCGATTCTGGAACAGGACAAAATCGACCATAAAGCCTTATTTGATATTCATCGTGAAGCGACTTTCAAGGCGATCCAGAAAGCCCTGCGCAATGAGCCCAGCATAGACTGGCTGCTGGAGAACCAGGAAAAGATTGTGCATAAGTATTACCAGATGGGTTTAGATAACAAAATCTAATTCATCCATGGCTGTGTGCGTTGCGCAGTTTTCCAGTGCAGGCATACCCTAAAAGATAAGCCTGCACTCAAGCCCTGCACCGTGGTATCTGGTTTGCAGATTGGTTCTGTGCAACCAGCCCAGCCATTGCATTTGCCCTACATTCAGATCAAGAACCTTACTTTATCTCATCTTGTAAGTGCCTGAATGGCTTTCCGCTACAAGTGGGCAAGCTACTCCTAATGAGATTGCCAATAAATGATATACATAAGGCACGAATGTGATCACACTCAGCGTTGGCGTCAAATTGAACACAAAAGATATTGTAGGGATCAGCACCAGCCAATGTTTGTCGATTAAATGACCCCTGATCAAACAAATTCCCCAAATACCCATCAAAGATAAAACATAGAGTATAGAAGGCATGTTCAGCGAGCTTAGAGACAAGCTGTTTTTGACCATGCCTGAATAAGTTAAAAAGGAAATTGGTAACAAAAAAATAAGATAAGTAATGACAAATATTTTAGTATCAGCATATGTTTTATACATGACTCACCCCCTGGTTTTTCTTCACTATAAGAATTAATCCAAGTCACATCTTATACATTTCCATGCATAAAATTAGTCCTGCAAACCGCATATAACTGTTTCCATATGGGATACAATCAAGCGATGTATGATTTAAATTTAATGATTATTTTTGCCAATGTGGTCAGTGAGCAAAGCTTCTCAGCGGCAGCCAGGAAGATGGGGATGACCAAATCTTCAGTGAGTAAAGCGGTGGCCAAACTAGAACTTGCATTAGGTGCCAGCTTACTTAATCGCAGCACCCGCCATCTGAGCCTGACCGAAATTGGTACCAGCTTTTATGACTATTGCACCCGCATTAGTAATGAAGCTGAAGAAGCGCATCAAATGATCGAAAGCCTGAATGCGCAACCCAGAGGCGTGCTTAAAGTCGCAGCCTCAGTGGCTTTTGGCACCTTGCATGTCGCGCCTGCAATCGGTGAGTTCATGCACCGCTATCCGCAACTGAAAATCGATATGACGATTACAGATCGCTCAGTGGACTTGACTGAGGAAGGCTACGACGTTGTGATTTCCATTACAAAAGATTTGCCGCAAAGTCTGGTCGCCAGAAAATTAGCACCTATTCGACGAAAGCTTTGTGCCACCCCAACATACTTTGAAAACCACGACGTACCTGCCATCCCGCAAGATTTAGTCAACCATAACTGTTTAGATTACATACATTCGGGCGATAAAGGCCTGTGGCGCTTTAACGGACCCGAAGGTGCGGTCACAGTGAATGTGTCTGGCAGGTTGCGTATCAATGATGATGAAGCATTATCGCAAGTGGTATTAGGTGGCTTTGGTTTAGCGTTATTACCGACTTTTATCATTGGTAAAGACCTGCAAGCAAAGCGCCTGAAATCTGTATTGTCTGAATACCTGCCGATAGAGCAACACGTTTACGCGATGTTTATGCCCAAGCGGAATCTGCCACTTAAAA
This sequence comes from Methylophilus sp., assembly GCA_035460345.1. Lineage (GTDB taxonomy): Bacteria > Pseudomonadota > Gammaproteobacteria > Burkholderiales > Methylophilaceae > Methylophilus. The sequence continues at coordinate 2,407 of DATHWT010000006.1, forward strand.
CCCGTGTTTTTATTGACTATCTGTCTGAGCGATTCGGCGCAGAACCTTATTGGGATAAAGAGTAAATAAATCCAGAATGCTAGCGCTCATTCAAATGAAAATCTCGATCTCGAAGCATTTCTTAGATATGAATAATCCATGGATATTGTAGCCCTATGGGAAACAGTGATATTCACCTGAACAGGCTTATTTTTTGACCCTTTACATATTATTCTCCCAGCTTGCCTTCAAGGATGAATAACAAGGTTTGTGTGGTTGAAAAATATGGAATCTGAAAATTTAATACTGTCGGATCAGGACTATGCGCGCTTATACATGCTCTCAGATCAAGGGTTACTGCGAAATGAGCTCGGTAAAGCGATTGTGGTCTCTGCGGATCAAGTCCCTGGTGATGTTGTGATAATGAATTCACGAGTCACTTACCTGGATCATAGTACCGGCCTCAGCAGAGACGTAGAGTTATGTTTTCCGCTGGAGGCTGATATCAAAGCCGGAAAGATTTCCGTATTTTCACCAGTAGGTACGGCATTACTAGGCTTGAAAGTAGGGCAGGAAATTGACTGGCCATTCCCTAACGGTGAATCAAGACGACTGAAAGTGATGAATGTTATTCATGCGACTTGATAGTCTTGGTTTTCTCAATAATGTATGTCCTGTAAGTGGCAGTCATGATTGTCTAACTTTAAGATATCAGATTGCGTCATTTTGCAGGTCATACACACAATCAAAGAGACTTAGTGTCAGAGGTTTTGGGTGCACTTATGCACCCAAAACAACGCTTTAAACTCACCTACTACTTCCCCCTTAGTGACTTCCATTTATTGCCTGCATGTTTGCAACCTGACGAATACTTAAGTTCTATTAACAGACAAACCACCATCCACCAGCGAAGCGGTACCGGTCACAAACGAAGCATCATCTGAAGCAAGGTACAACACAGACTGCGCGATTTCTTCTGGCTTACCGACACGTTTCAGTGCGTGCATGCCGGCGAGAAACGCCTGTGCTTCTGCCGTATTGTTTTTTTCACGATACATATCGGTATCGACTGCGCCTGGCAACACGGCATTCACTCTTACGCCTTTAGGACCATATTCAGTTGCCAGTGCCTGGGTCAAACCGATCAAGCCCGCTTTACTCGCTGCATAAGCTGCGAACTCAGGGAACGCTGCGCTATAGCCGACAAAGGTTGAGGTGAAAATAATGGAACCGCCACCTTGTTTAGCCATTTCCGGAATCTGGTATTTAGCGCCCAGGAACGCACTGGTTAAGTTGATGGCAAGGCTATCGTTCCAGCCTTGCTGCGACACTTCGTGCGTTGGACCGGTTTCACCTAATGTGCCAGCATTATTAAAAGCGATATCCAGCTTGCCGAAGCTGTTGACTGCCAGCGCCACCAGAGACTGGTTGAACGCTTCGGATTGTACGTCACCGGCAAATGCAATCGCTTCGCCACCATCAGCCACAATTTCAGCCACCAGGGTTGCCAACTCAGATTCACGGCGCGCAGCAACCACCACTTTAGCGCCATGCTGGGCGAATAATTTGGCAGTGGTGCGGCCTATTCCTGAACTGGCGCCAGTCACAATGGCGACTTTACCGGCAAGGCGTTGATAGGTTTTATTTGTAGCATTGGTCATGATGAACTCCTTAATGAATGAAAGATGTATTGCAACGACGAGTGCAGTATGCGCTTTC
>DATHWT010000007.1:0-3621 GCA_035460345.1 Methylophilus sp.
ACTTCATCCAGCAAGGCATCATCGTCAATTGGTTTGAGACCCTCTTTAGCTGCCGCTGCTTGCAGCTGCCTGACGATTTCGGCACGACGCGCATCAAAGCTGGCAATCACAGCACCTTCGTCGGCCAATTGTTGTGCATAATTATCGGCAGAGCTGAAAACCACTAGCGGATTTTTCGCCTCAAAGCGGTGGCCCTGCGTGGTGTTACCCGCAGTCAGGCCCAAGGTTGATACTGGAATCACTTCATTGCCGTGCAAGGCCACCAAGCCATGGGCCGGGCGCACAAAATTCACACTCTCCCAGCCATCGTTAATCTGGTAGGTCATCACTTTAGGAATCGGCAACTTGGCCAGTGTCTCATCCAGGGCTTTCTGCAAGCCTTCCTGCAGGCTGGCACCGGCCTGGGTGACATCAAGAAACAGGATATCAGCCTTGCCATCATGCTCTTTGCGCAGCTTGGCAACGGCAGAGTCGTCTTCACCTAAAGCCTGTAATTTCTTTAGCAAGGCCGGGCTGGCATTACCGCTAGCATCAAGTCCTACCGTGGCAGGCATCAGTTTTTGTGCCACCTGCTTATCGGCGGCTTTGGCGGAGACATTCTCAATATGCGCAGCCAGGCGGCGAGGAGATGCAAATGTGGTTACCGCAGCGCCTTCAGCCAGCAAGCCGGATGCTTTCAAGCTATCCGCCAGTACGCCGCTAAATGACTCACCCAGTTTACGCAGGACTTTAGGCGGTAGTTCTTCTACAAATAATTCAACTAACAGGTTGCGGGTACTCATACGGCTGCTTTCTTGTTTTGTTCGGCTTTATCGCTTTCCAGTTTTGCGATCACTTCGTCGGCCCAGGCTTTAGGTGCCATCGGGAAACCCATGCGGGCGCGGCTATCCAGGTAACTGGCGGCCACTGCACGGGCCAGGTTACGGATCCGGCCGATATAGGCAGCCCGCTCGGTCACCGAAATCGCACCACGTGCATCCAGCAGGTTAAAGGTATGCGCCGCTTTCAATACTTGTTCATAGCCAGGCAAGGCCAGTTTCTCTTCCATCAGGTGCTTGGCCTGTTTTTCGTGGGCGTTGAAGGCGGTCAGCAGGAAATCCACATCGCTATGCTCAAAGTTGTAAGCTGACTGTTCTTTTTCATTCTGCAGGAACACGTCACCGTATTTCACGCCTGGAGAATATTCAAGGTCGTAGACGTTTTCCACGCCTTGCAGGTACATGGCCAGACGTTCCAGGCCATAAGTGATTTCGCCGGTGATCGGTTTGCAATTGATGCCACCTACTTGCTGGAAATATGTAAATTGCGTCACTTCCATACCGTTGAGCCAGACTTCCCAGCCCAGACCCCAGGCACCCAGGGTTGGGTTTTCCCAGTCATCTTCTACAAAACGGATATCATTTTCTTTCAGGTTGAAACCCAAAGCTTCCAGTGATCCCAGATAGAGCTCAAGAATATTGGCTGGTGCAGGTTTCAACACCACCTGATACTGGTAATAATGCTGCAAACGATTGGGGTTTTCGCCATAACGGCCATCCTTGGGACGGCGGCTAGGTTGTACATAAGCGGCCTTCCATGGCTCAGGGCCTAGGGCGCGCAGGAATGTGGCGGTATGGCTGGTACCTGCACCGACTTCCATGTCATAGGGTTGCAGCAAGGTACAACCTTGTTTATCCCAGTATTCTTGAAGTTTTAAAATGATTTGTTGAAAGGTCAGCACCATTTTGCCTGATCCGATGAAATGCAAAAGGCAGATTTTACCTGAATTACAGGTCGCCACGAAATGATTCACCGTGCCGGAAAGAGCGGTTAGATGGTCATCAAACGATTCTTGCTACCGCAGGGACTGATTACCTCTTAAATTCTGACTTGCATTCTATGCTTTGGCTTTATAGCGGACAGCGAAGCCCAGCCCTAATATACTTAAGATAATAAACAGGTAATTCCCCCACCGCACATAAGGGGTAGCTCCCTGATAACTCTGCGCCTTGCCAACCAGAATCAAGCCATCATCGTGTGGCGCATGTTGCCTGATTTGTCCATCGTGACCAATAAAGGCTGTGGCACCGGTATTGGTGCTGCGCAACACCATACGCCCGGTTTCAATCGCCCTCACCTGGCTGAATTGCATATGCTGTTCTGCTGCAAATGACCGGCCGTACCAGGCGTCATTGCTGATATTCACCAGCAATTCGGCTTCCGGCAGCTGCTGCGCAATTTCTTCGCCAAACACATCTTCATAGCAAATATTCACCCCTATTTTTTGCCCGGCAATATGCAGTGGTTTCTTGGATGTGCCGCGTGACAGGTCACTGAGCGGCATATGTAACAAGTCTTTGTATATCCAGCCAAACACACCTTTTAATGGAATGTATTCGCCAAATGGAACCAGATGGCTTTTGGAATAAGCCTGTGCAGGTGAGGAGCCGACGCTGATGGCGCTGTTGTAATAACTATTACTTTTAGCTTCTACCACGCCGAGCAAAATATCGCCTTGTTGACTGATAGCATGCTGTTTAAGCACTGCCAGATAAGAAGCATCAATCTGATCGGCCAATATTGGCAATGCGGTTTCAGGCAACACTATCAATTCGGCTTCTGCCATGCGCACCATATCCAGATATTGCCTTAAGGTACGCTGTGCCTGCTCGGGTGACCATTTGATGGTCTGGCTGATATTGCCCTGTAAAAGAGCGACAGTGACAGGCTGACCGACGGGATGCGTCCATGGGATAACAGCCAATAAACTGCCAATAGCCAACAATCCGACCGGCAGCACTAATGCGCCTAAACGCTTGGCGGCATTTAGCCAGGCATAGACCAGACTGGCAGCGATGCCTGCCGTCAACGCCGAGACACCATAGACGCCCATGACCGGCAAGAATCCGACCAAAGGGCTTGAGGGTGCTTGCGAGTAGCCCAAGGTAAGCCAGGGGAATCCGGTAAAAATCCAGCTGCGTACCCAGTCAGAGAGTGCCCATAAGATGGGCACAGCCCACAACAGATTGCCTAGTCGTTTTGCCAGATAGCCAGCCAGCGCCGGGAACAATGCCATAAATGCACACAGGCAGAACGTACTGAAACCAGCGAACCACCAGGGCATGCCGCCAAAATCATGCAGGCTGATGTAGATCCAGTAAATGCCTACGCAATATAAACCAATACCGAATGCCAGACCCAGCTTGAATACCTGGCCTGCGCTGCTGGCCAGTTGCCAAAGCAATAACAAGATGGCTAAAGAGAACCAAGGCAACCAGAACAGGTAATACGGCGCAAAACCTAATACGGTGAGCGCGCCCAGCCCTGTTGCCAATAACGCGCGTTGCCACAGTGGCGCAGATTGCACCCAATGCTTGAACCTACTCAATGCGAGCCTTTCACAAGTCGAATATCAGCTTTTAACAGCCAGTTAGAAAAATCAGTTGATTGCATGACTTGCCACTCGATCATGCGTGCCTTTGCGATCGGGTCGCTGTCATCGATTTGATCGGATGGTTTTGCCGGATGGCACATTAATACTGGCGGCAAGCGATTTTTGGTGGGCGCTGGGCATTGTTTCAGTTGACTGGCCCAGGTTACCCAATGCGCCTGATAGGCTGCTGCATCACCATTAAAATCATA
>DATHWT010000008.1:0-5818 GCA_035460345.1 Methylophilus sp.
CGCCCTGACAAGCCACACACTTCGTGGCTTGTTGCGGAGCTCAGACAGTCGCTCCCTTGTTTCTTATTTTGACTCCGCTACTCGGCGCGTCAGATAGGGGACCCTGAAAGACACTACGCGGTTATTTAGGTGGGTCTTTCTCACATGGTATTCCGCTCGACTAGCGCAATAAACCAAATCAAAAGCAAAGCAGAAAGATAGTTGGCGGGTTGGTCTGAGATTACACAATTGCTAAGCGCCCTCAACCCATTACAGTTCACAAGAGTTTCATCTGGTGGTTTTAAACGGGCCCCTATCTGACGCGCCCAGTAGCGCAGCCAGCGTAGGAGTAGTCGGTCAGCGGCTGTTCGAGTTCCGCGGTGGCTTGCGTTTTGTGCAAGCCGCTAGGGCGAGTTTCGTTGGACGTCCACATAGAGTCCGGTTACGGACGAAAGACCTAGGACGAGCAACGCAGGAAACAAGCGGAGGCTTGGGTGCATTTCTTTTGGTTACTTATTCTTTGTGCAAGCAAAGAAAAGTCACTCGCCTAGGGGCGAAAAGAAATGTTTAACCTTCCAAAGAAATACCGATTAGAACTTCACAGCAAGCGCAATCATTGGTCACTATTGTCACCAAGCTAAAAATGAACCTTGCCTGGATTCCGGCCGACGCCGGAATGACGAGTTGTCGCTAATTCGTCTGCTCATATCTCTCATAAGCATTAATAATCTTCTGCACCAGCGGATGGCGCACGACGTCTTGTGACAGAAAGTGAGTAAACGCAATCCCTTTCACATCCTTGAGAATCTTCTGTGCTTCTACCAGCCCACTTTTCTGGTGACGCTGTAAATCGATCTGTGTCACATCACCCGTAATCACCGCTTTGGTCCCAAAGCCAATACGGGTCAAAAACATTTTCATTTGTTCAGGCGTGGTATTTTGCGCTTCATCCAGAATAATAAAACTCTGGTTCAAGGTCCGGCCACGCATGTAAGCTAGCGGCGCCACTTCAATCGCGCCACGTTCAAACATCTTGTTCACGGTGTCGTAGCCTGCCAGATCATAAAGCGCGTCATAAAGCGGGCGTAAATATGGATCGACCTTCTGGTTCAAATCGCCAGGTAAAAAGCCCAGACGCTCACCTGCTTCCACCGCCGGACGCACAAGCACAATACGTTTTACACGATCGCGTGTCATGGCATCCACGGCGCTGGCGACGGCAAGGTAGGTTTTACCGGTACCGGCGGGGCCTATGCCAAAAGTGATGTCATGATCCTGGATCTGTTGCAGGTAGCTCACCTGGCGTGGCGTACGTCCGTGCAAGTCGCCACGGCGCGTCATCAGTGACGGCATGGTGCTGGTGGACACTTCTTCCGGTTTCAGTTTGTCGATTTCGACCAGGCCGAGTTGAATATCTTCCAGCTCAATTGGCTTTTTTGAGCGCGCATAAAAGTTTTCCAGCATCTGCGCGCCTAGTCTCATATTTGTTTCGGTACCGGTCAGGTGAAAAGTGCTGCCGCGGCGGTTGATGTCAATATCCAGGCCATTCGCCAGCTGGCGGATGTTTTCATCCAGCGGGCCGCATAGGTTGGCCAGCATCAGGTTGTCTTCAGGTTTTAAGGTGATTTCCATGCTTAATTCACTATTTCGCCTACGAGGCGATGGGGGTTGTAGACATCGGTGATCTTGACTTGGACCATCTGGTGGATAAAACGTGCATCGGCCGCAATATCTACCACACGGCCATTGTCGGTTTTACCAGCCAGCAAGGTGGGGTCTTTCCATGACGGGCCATCAATCAGTACGCGTTGCACGGTACCCAACATCGCGCGGCTGATGGCATCGCCATTGGTTTCGTTTTCGGTTTGCAGTTGCTTTAACCAGGCGGCTTTGCTTTCTTGTGGCGTTTCATCCGGCAAATAACTGGCCGGTGTGCCAGGGCGTGGGCTGTACAGGAAGCTGAAACTGTAATCAAAGCCGACATCTTTCATCAACTTCAGGGTCGCCTGGAATTCTTTTTCAGTTTCGCCGGGGAAGCCGACAATAATGTCGCTGGTGATGGTAAGCGCCGGATTGGCTGCTTTCAGTTTGCGGATCAGGCCTTTGTATTGCAACACTGTGTAATTCCGCTTCATCGCCATCAGTATGCGGTCACTGCCTGCCTGTACCGGTAAATGCAATTGATTGGCCAGTTTTGGCACATTCGCGTGGCAGGCTATCAACCGTTCATTCATTTCATTCGGGTGGCTCGTGGTGTAGCGGATACGTTCGATTTGTGGAATTTCGGCCACCGTTTCAATCAGCATGGCTAAATCCGCTTCTATGCCTTCGTACTGCACGCGGTAAGCATTGACGTTTTGCCCGAGCAGGGTGATTTCTTTCACACCTTGTTCGGCCAGTTGAATGGCTTCGGTCAGCACATCTTCAAACGGACGCGAAAATTCTTCGCCGCGTGTGTAAGGCACGACGCAAAAAGTACAGTATTTGCTGCAGCCTTCCATAATGCTTAGAAATGCGGTGGCGCCTTCAATCCTCGGTGGCGGCAAGTGGTCAAATTTCTCGATCTCGGGAAAGGTGATATCGACTTGAGGCTTGTTTTCTGCGCGCTTGGCTTTAATCAGCTCGGGTAAGCGGTGCAGGGTTTGCGGACCGAATACCACATCGACATAAGGCGCGCGTTTGATAATCGCATCACCTTCCTGGCTGGCGACACAACCGCCGACGCCGATGACCAGATTGGGATTTTTTTCCTTGAGCGGAATCATGCGACCTAGGTGGCTGAACACTTTTTCTTCGGCTTTTTCGCGTACCGAGCAGGTGTTGAGCAGGATGACATCGGCTTCTTCCATATTATCGGTCTGGGTCATGCCGTCGTGTTCACGCATCAAGTCAACCATGCGTGAAGCATCGTACTCGTTCATCTGGCAACCGAACGATTTAATGAATATTTTTTTACCGCTGTCCTGCTTCATCTAGCATTTTTTCAAATCAAAACAGTATTTTAGCGTATTTGACTGTAGCTGGCATGATAATCGGCAGCGCAATTCATGACTGCGGTAAAATGACATATCTTTTAAAAAGCTTTATTGCATGCAAGCCTTACCGATTTTTTTCAATATTGCACAACGTCGTTGCCTGGTGATAGGTGGCGGCGATGTAGCGACGCGCAAAGTCACCATGTTGCTAAAAGCGCAGGGTAATGTGGTCGTTATCTCGCCCGAGTTAACGTCTGAATTACAGCAGATGCTGGCAAAAAAGGAGATTGAATATGTGCGTGACTCATTTTCGCCAGAACAGCTGAGCGGTGCCTGCCTGGTGATTGCAGCGACAGATGAGGAAGCAGTCAATGAGGCGGTGTCAGTGGCTGCCAAACGCCTCAACATCCCGGTCAATGTGGTGGATGCGCCTACACTTTGTACGTTCACCATGGGCTCGATTATTGACCGCAGCCCAGTGGTGATTGCGATTTCCAGCGAAGGCAATGCGCCCGTGCTGGCGCGGCATATCCGCAGCAAAATCGAAACCATGCTGCCCGCTGCTTACGGCAGGATTGCGGCCATCGCTGGCGAATTCCGTGACCAGGTAAAAGCCAGGTTCGCTACCACGCAGAGCCGTCGGCGGTTCTGGGAAGAGGTGTTGAATGGCCCATTGGTTGAACGCGTATTGTCCGGTCAGGAACAGGCGGCGCGAGAGTTACTAGCTGAATTATTAACGCAGAGTGAGGATACGCCCGCGCGTGGCGAAGTCTATCTGGTCGGTGGTGGGCCGGGCGATCCTGATTTGCTGACTTTCCGTGCATTGCGTTTAATGCAGCAATGCGATGTTTGCGTGTATGACAAGCTGGTCAGCAAAGAGGTGATGGAGCTGGTTCGGCGTGATGCCGAGCTGATTTATGTCGGCAAGTCGCGTGACCAGCATACCTTGCCCCAGGAAGAGATCAACGCCTTACTCGCAAGGCTGGCGCTGGAAGGCAAGCGTGTTTTGCGGCTAAAAGGCGGTGACCCGTTTATTTTTGGCCGTGGCGGCGAAGAAATTGAAACGCTGATGCAGCATGGCGTGCCGTTCCAGGTCGTGCCTGGGATTACCGCGGCCAATGGGGTATCCAGTTATGCCGGTATTCCTTTAACACACAGGGATTATGCGCAGGCTTGTCTGTTTATTACCGGCCACCTGAAAGATGGCACCATTGACCTGGACTGGCAGGCCATGGCTCGCCCACGGCAAACAGTAGTGATTTATATGGGCCTGGTCGGGCTGGAGCAGATTTGTGCGCAGCTGGTCGCACACGGCGTTTCGCCGGATATGCCCGCCGCAGTGATACAGCAAGGTACTACCCAAAAGCAGCGCGTGGTGGAATCCACCCTGGCGACATTAGCAAGTGATGTCGCAGCAGCCGGATTAAAACCGCCTAGCCTGACGATTATCGGTGAAGTGGTACAGCTAAGGTCACGCCTGAACTGGTTCACACCGTCTGAGGATGCCGCTGGCTGATCAGGCGCATTGCCGGAAAGATTGCTTTAAGTGTTTGGCAGTATAGGCAGCGACAACCTGGCTTCCAGCCCACCTTCGGGGCGGTTCAGCAGGTAGAGCTGGCCACCATGCAATTTGGAAATACGGTTGCAAATGGCCAGCCCCAAGCCACTGCCGCCTTCATACTTGTTGCGCGCGCTATCCATGCGCTCAAACGGGCGTAACAGGCGTTCGGCATGCTCAGTCGGAATCCCTGGGCCATTATCCAGTACACTGACCACGATTTTATCTGCCATCACCTGGCTGCGTACTTCCACTTTGCCTTTGCCGTAGTTGTATGCATTGCCAACCAGGTTATCCAGCAGTCTCTGCATGGCCAGTGGTCTGATAGGGATAAAGTATTTGGGGCCTAGCGATATCTTTAATTCACGGCCTGCACGCAACTGTCTTTCAGACAATGCACGCAACAGGTCATTGATATCCATCATGCGGGTAGGTTCGCCTTCCACGCCGCGCACAAAATCGAGGAACTGGTGAATGATATTGTCCATATCGGAAATATCTTCAATCATGCCGTGCTTCATGTAATCGGCTTCCTGCGGCAGCATCTCCACCGCCAGCCGCAACCTGGCCAACGGCGTACGAATATCGTGTGAGACCCCGGCCAGTAGCAATGTGCGCTCTGCATCCAGCCTGGCAAGTGACTCGGCCATTTCGTTAAAGGTATGCGTCACTTCGCGCAGTTCTTCTACGCTATCTTCAGGTAGCCTGGGTGCCGGTTCGCCATTGCGCAATCGCTCTGCGGCATGTACCAGCATGGTCAGTGGCCGGTTAATACGGGCTGTCAGCAAGTAGCCGCCGACCAGGGATAACAGCCCAACCACCGCCGCCCAGCCTAACCAGTGCCAGGGGAAAGGCCGGTCGACCTGGATTTTGGGGATGACCACCCAGAAATCATCCTGGCCGACATTAAAGCTGATCCATAAGCCCGGAATGTCGTAGTGGTTGACGGTAATGATGGTTTCTTCGCCAAGTTTTTCGCGGATTTTCTGCGCCATCAGGCCAATAAACGGATCCGCTGGCAGTTGCTCAATGTCTTCCAGGAAGTCTGCTGCATAGACGCGCACGCCTTCACGCCCGGATAATTCGGATAGCAGGGCCAGGCGACGATTTTCGTGAGAGGCGATGAGTGACGCGCGCGTGTAGTTAACGATGGTGACAGCTTGTAAAGCAGCGGCCGTGGCGCGCGGTTCGCGATCAAAGTAATCAAAAATTTTGAGCGAAGTATAGATGCTGATTGCCAATAGAATGGCAATCAGTAACATGATACGGGAGAGCAGTCTGCGGGGCAGTAGGCGCACGAGAGCTA
>DATHWT010000009.1:0-12963 GCA_035460345.1 Methylophilus sp.
TTCAGCGGACCAAATGGGGAAACCCATGTCACACCGACACCGGTTGAGAATCTCAGATAATCAGAGTTGATGGAATCGTTTTCACCAAAAACGCCGCCACCATCAATAAATGCACTTAACCTGAACTGGTTAGACTGCGAAACAAATGGTACCGGCATAAATAATTCGATATTGCCTACCAAACGCTTTGTACCACCAATTGCGAAATCAGAGCCCGAAACCGGGTTAACATCACGCGGACCTAATGAAGAGTTCAGGAAACCACGCACGCTGTTCACACCACCGGCATAGAAGTTCTTGAAGAACGGATAGTTTTTACCCCCGTAGGCTTTTGCATAACCGGCTTCGCCATTCAACATCAGGGTAAAGTCTTTACCCATGTCTTTGAACCAGCTATGTTGATAACTCATTTTGTAGTACTGCAGATCGAGGCCCGGCAATGAAAGATCGCCTGAAAGACGTTGAAGGACACCGCGTCTAGGGAAAAGAATATTGTCTCGCGAGTCAAAAGTCCAACCCGCGTTCAGTACAACAGAGTTACTGCTACAACCACTGCTATTTTCACAGAATCTCAAATATTGAATCGGGCTATCAGCGGACAAATCAACACTGGTCATATCCAGCGTGACGCCGGCACTCAGGAAGTCCATTTCAGACAGCGGCATACCGAAGCGCATGCCCACACCGTAAGACTGGCTGTTGTAAGTACCTACGTTCAAGGTAGAAGAGTTCCTTCTGCTGGTATCCACATCGCGGCGATAGACATCAAAGCCGCGGCTGATACCGTCAGGCGTGAAGTAAGGGTCGGTGTAAGAGAGTGAATAAACAGTGTTGTAGCTACTAGTGTTCACTTGCAATGCTACGCGGTTACCAGTGCCCAGGAAGTTAGGCTGGTTGACGTTAAAGCCCAGCACCACACCATCACTACTCGACAAACCGGCACCAAACTGCACACTACCGGTGGCTTTTTCAGCTACTGTCACCGTCATATCAACCTGGTCGTTAATGCCCGGTACGGATGGGGTTTCCAGTTCAACGCTGTCAAAGAAGTTCAGGCGCTGGATACGCTCTTTGGAACGCTTGATCTTATCGCCCGCATACCAGGCTGATTCCAGCTGGCGCATTTCACGGCGTACCACTGCATCACGCGTTCTGGTATTGCCTTGTACATTGATACGACGCACATACACCTTGCGACCGGGATCAACAAAGAAGGTAAATGCAACGGTGTGCTCAAGTTTGTTGATTTCAGGCACCGCGTTTACGTTGGCAAACGCATAACCCTCTTCACCCAGCTTGTCATTAATGTTTTTGCTGGCATCCGTGACTTTTTGCCGGTTAAAGACATCGCCATCCTGAATATTGATCAGTTTTCTCAAGTCTTCTTCAGGCAACAGCATTTCACCAGCCAGCTTGGTTTTGCTGATGTTGTATTTTTCGCCTTCAGTAATATTGACGTTGATGTAGACATCACGCTTGTCAGGAGAAATCGACACCTGCGTTGAATCAATAGAAAATTCCAGGTAACCCTGGTTCATGTAAAACGAACGTAAAGCTTCAAGGTCAGCCGTCAGTTTTTGCTTGGAATACTGGTCATCTTTATTCCACCAGCTCATCCAGTTGGGAGTGGTCAGCAAAAAGTTAGCGCGTAAATCTTCAGTGGTGAACAAATGATTACCCACGATATTGATATCGCGGATTTTGGCAGCAGGGCCTTCTGTGATCTCGAACCGGATAGACACGCGATTGCGTTCCAACGGGCTGGAAGTCGCTTTCACCTCTGCACTGTATTTACCTTGCGACAGGTATTGGCGCTTGATTTCCTGCTCTGCACGGTCAAGTTGTGCTTTATCGAAAATCTGGCCTTCGGCGATCCCGATCTGTTTCAGGCCTTCTTTCATCTTATCCGTGGGGAAAGATTTGTTACCGCTAAAGTCAATCTGTGAGATAGAGGGACGTTCCTGCACTGTCACCACCAGTACATCACCCTCATTTTCAATACGCACATCTTTGAAAAATCCGGTGGAATACAGGGACTTAATCGCCTGTGCGGCTTTCTCGTCGCTCATCACATCGCCTACCTGCATGGGCAGGTAATTGAACACCGTCCCGGCTTCGGTACGTTGCAAGCCTTCGACACGAATGTCAGAAATGACAAACGGCTCTGTCGCGTAGGCTTTCAGATGGATAATTGCTGTTAACAGGCACAACAATAACTTGGAACTAGACTTTATTCTCATTAACTATGCTCTCAACCTACCAGGTAACGATTAATGTCATTAAAAAACGCAATAAACATCAATGCACCCAATAACCCCAAACCAATGCGCTGGCCAATCTCCAGCACTTTGTCAGGCAAAGGTTCTCCTCGAATCAATTCCGCCATATGATACAACAAATGACCGCCATCCAATACTGGTATTGGTAGCAGATTCATGACTGCGATGCTGATACTCAGCAATGCGATAAACCCGATATAAGGTTTGAGGCCCAATCCGGCGGTTTCGCCAGCCGCATCGGCAATACTGACAGGGCCGCTGATTGATTTCAGGGACGCTTGCCCGGTCAACATTTTACCTATCATTTTCAATGTAAATACAATGGTTTCCTGCACCCTGTGCACTGCGCGTACTGCGGCTTCAGCTACTGTGTAATGGCGTTCTACACGGTATGGCTTAAGGTCCACCGCATCCATATTCACCCCGGCACCCAGGCGGCCAATCTTTTGCCCGGCTTCGACTACCGTTTCAGGCAGCAGTTTAACCTGCAAGATCTCACCACTTCGCTGATATTCCACTTTTAATGGTTGCGATGGGTTGGCTCTGACCAGTTTGACGAACTGTTGCCAGTCTTCGACCGGTTTATTATTCACCCTGACAATATGATCGCCAACCTGCAATCCACTTTTTTCAGCGACCGAGCCGGGCAGAACCTGCCCCACCACGGCAGGGATCACAGGCATCAGCATGGAAATACCCACTTTTTGCAAAACATCGCCTTCAGGCTCGCCAGGCAATTTGGATATAGCCAGCACATGTGTGTGCGACTCACCCTGCACCGTACGCGTCACCACACTCAGTGAACGGTGTGCCACCCAGGCCTCGAGGAGTTGCCATTGCGCATCTTGCCAGGTGCCTACCGGCTTGCCATCCAGGGAAACAACCAGGTCGCCTGAGCGCAATTTGGCTTGTGCTGCCAGTGAACCGGATTCTACCGGCCCGATATAGGGCTTCAGGCCGACTTCACCTTGCGCAATCAGGCCCCAGTAACAGACAAAGGCCAGCAGCAGATTAGCCAATGGCCCGGCGAATACAATCCACATTTTGGCAGCCACTTTTTGGCGGTCAAAAGCGCGGGCCCAGTCGGCCGTCGTGGCGGGATGTTCAGTTGATGTTAGCGACTCGGTATCGCGGCTATCAAGCATTTTGACGTAGCCACCGAGCGGTATCCACGATAATACCCATTGGGTAGATTGCGGCGTGCGCTGATACTGGAAAATAGGCTTACCAAAACCAATCGAAAACTTGAGTACCCTGACGCCACAACTGCGCGCCGCGAGATAATGACCAAACTCGTGTATGGTCACCAGCACGCCGATGGCAACGATAAATGCCAATGCTGACATCATAGCGCTACCGCTTTACAGGCAGGGGTGATGGAGGTTTTGCTAATGGCCTTCTGGACACAGGCACGCGCCTGGGCATCAATTTCCAGCAGTTGATCGATAGAAGTAACTTTTTCGACGGGCAGCTTTTGCAGCGTGTCATCGAGCAGGCGCGGTATATCCAGATAATGAATGTCATCGCGCAGGAACGCTGCCACCGCCACCTCATTGGCCGCATTGAGCACGGCGGGTGCAGTCCCGCCTACGGCCAGGGCATCATAGGCAAGTTGCAGACACGGAAAGCGGTCAGTATCGGGTGCTTCAAATTCAAGTTTAGCGATCTCAAGCAGACTTAAGGGCTTGACGCCTGAAGCAATGCGCTCCGGATAGCCGAGTCCAAAAGCAATCGGTGTGCGCATATCAGGGTTGCCCAATTGCGCGAGGATACTGCCATCGACATAAGACACCATGGAATGAATCACGCTTTGCGGATGCACCACCACTTCAATCTGTTCCGGACGCGCATTGAATAGCCAGTGTGCTTCAATCACTTCCAGGCCCTTGTTCATCAGGGTAGAAGAGTCCACGGTGATTTTGGCGCCCATCACCCAGTTTGGATGCTGCAACGCCAGTGCTGGCGTCACTTCGCCCAGTTGCTTTTTAGTGTAACAGCGGAACGGGCCGCCAGAGGCAGTCAGGATAATCTGGTTGACACCGACTTCGGCCAGGTCATTATACGGTTGGCCAGGCATGGCCTGAAAGATGGCGTTATGTTCGCTATCTATCGGCAGCAACGTCGCTTGCCCTTGCTTGACGGCATCCATAAACAACTGGCCAGCCATGACCAGTGTTTCTTTATTGGCGAGTAATATTTTTTTGCCAGCTTTGGCGGCGGCCAGTGCAGGCAGCAACCCGGCAGCGCCCACAATGGCAGCCATCACGGCATGCACAGTTTCATGCGCCGAGACTTCAATCAGGCCTTCCATGCCGGAAAGCACTTGAATGGTAAAGCCTTCAGCCTGTAGTCGCTGACGTAAACCTTGTGCAGCCTCTGCATCCTGCATCACTGCATATTGCGGCTGGTAACGTACACACTGCTGCAACATGGCGTCCACATTCTGGTGGGCGGTCAAGGCAAACACGGCATATCGGTCAGTATGCTGTGAAATCACATCCAGCGTCTGCTGACCGATGGTGCCTGTACTACCCAATATGGTGACGTATTGCAAAGTGGCCTTTTAAAATGAGTAAGACTGTTGCCAGTAATGAAACCAGAACACCAGGCACAAACCGACCGGCAACGCGGGAATCACACCATCGACACGATCAAGAAACCCGCCATGGCCGGGCAAAAATTGCCCGCTATCTTTCAGGTTGGCACGGCGTTTGAAAAAGGATTCAAACAAATCACCGTAAATGCCGACAACAGTGATCACCCAAAGGCCCGGCAATACCCACCAGGTCGATACAGCACCGCTGGCTTTCAAAGTCATAGCATACACCGCAACCGCCAGCAAAGCACCCAGTACGCCCTCCCAGGTTTTACCCGGGCTGATCGCCGGGGCCAGTTTGTGACGCCCGAACTGTTTGCCAAAAAAGTAAGCTGCACTATCCGCCAGCCAGATGGTGGAGATAATCACCAGCAATACGTAAGGGTTTATTTCCTGCGCGGTCACCAGAGCCATCCACAATGACAGCATCAAACACCAGCCCAGGAAAAGATTCACTGCCTGCTGTTTAAAAAACGTGTTAAAAAACATGGCCAGTGGCACAACGATTAACCAGAAGAAAGTCATCCCCATAAATACCTGCAGGGCATGATAGAAAAACCAGTGGAAACCCCATTGCTGCAACAAAACGAGCAGACTGACGCCGCTAATGGCAGAAAACGCCAGGTAGGCACGGGTTTGCGTTGGATTCAAACGCAAAAAACCGGCCCATTCATGTATACATACCAGCGTCAGCACCAGCATGGCAGACGCCCACCATATCATCGGCAAATAAAATAACGCCGGGAGAAATAGCCCCAGCAATACCACTGCCGTAATCACTCTGGTTTTCAACATAGATATTGTTTTAGATAGATTAAGTCGCGCTGGTATCAGTGCTGAATTGTTCACTAGTGCGTCCGAAACGACGCTCACGTTGACGATAGGATGCTAATGCCTCTTCAAACGCCGCATCATCAAAATCGGGCCATAAAGTCGGCGTGAAATAGAGTTCGGCATAGGCCAGCTGCCATAAAAGGAAGTTACTGATACGTGTTTCACCACCGGTACGGATAAACAGATCCGGTTCCGGCGCATAAGGCATGGAAAGATAAGGGGTCAGGTCAGATTCGCTGATTTCTGTTACCTGGCCGGGATTGGCTTGTAGTAGCGCATTCACCGCATTGACCACATCCCAGCGGCCGCCATAGTTCACCGCAATAGATAATGTCAGGCCAGTATTAGCTGCGGTCTTTCGTTCAGCTTCCAGCATTTGCTGCTGCAATACTTCGTTAAACGGGCTACGGTCACCAATCAGCTTGAGAATGACATTGGCTTCATGCAGTTTGCTGACTTCCCGCTCCAGTGCTTCCAGGAACAAGCCCATGAGGAAGGTGACTTCATCAGAAGGACGACGCCAGTTTTCACTGCTAAATGCAAACAGGGTCAGGAATTTAATATCAAGGCGGACGCACGCTTTCACCAGTTGCCTGACGGACTCAAGACCCCGCTGATGACCCGCAACCCGCGGCAAAAAGCGTTTTTTTGCCCAACGCCCGTTACCATCCATAATCACCGCCACATGTTGTGGCAGCTCACCGGTGTCAGGGACTTGCTTGGTAGAACTGGAAAAGAAACCCAAAATATATACGCTCAGCCAGATAGCAGCTTACACCGCCATCAAATCCGTTTCTTTTTGCTGCAACAGCTTATCGACTTCAATCACGGCCTTATCAGTCATCTTTTGCACTTCTTCTTGTCCGCGATGTTCGTCGTCCTCTGAAATCGCCTTGTCTTTCACCAGCTTTTTGAGGGCATCGTTGGCGTCACGGCGCACATTACGGATAGCCACCTTGGCGCCCTCACCCTCGGTACGCACAATTTTAGTCAAATCGCGTCTACGCTCTTCAGTCAGCATAGGCATAGGCACACGGATCAGATCGCCGTTGGTTGCCGGATTCAGGCCCAGGTCACTGTCACGGATGGCTTTTTCAACTTTGGCAATCATGTTTTTTTCATAAGGCTGCACGTTGATGGTTCGCGCATCGCCCAGGTTGACGTTGGCGACCTGGTTAACCGCCACCAATGAGCCATAGTATTCCACCATCACATGGTCTAACAGGCCAGCATGCGCACGTCCTGTGCGCACTTTCGCCAGGTCAGTTCTCAATGATTCGAGTGACTTTTGCATTTTCTGCTCAGCAGATTTTTTAATGTCTTCAACCATGCTTATTCTCCAGTATCGCTTTATTTCTACACGCCTCAGCGGCCTTAAGCCCTGACGCGCGTGCCTTCATTCTCACCCAGAATCACGCGTTTCAATGCACCTTCTTTAAATATGCTGAATACCGCAATCGGCATTTTCTGGTCCCTGCACAAGGTAAACGCCGTGGCGTCCATGACTTTCAGGTTCTTATTTATCGCTTCATCATAAGATACATTGTCGTAGCGTGTTGCGCTTGGGTCTTTTTTCGGGTCAGCCGTATAGATGCCATCCACCTTGGTGGCTTTTAATACGATTTCCGCATCGATCTCTACGCCACGCAAGGCCGCCGCCGTATCTGTAGTGAAGAACGGGTTACCGGTACCTGCGCCGAAAATTACCACTTTACCCTCTTCCAGGTAACGAATGGCTTTGCCACGAATATAAGGCTCAGCCACCGCTTCAATGTTCAACGCACTTTGTACACGCGCAGCCACACCGGCATGTTTCATGGCATCCTGCAAGGCCATGGCATTCATGACTGTGGCCAGCATGCCCATGTAATCAGCAGTAGCGCGGTCCATGCCTTCGGCAGCAGGTGCGATGCCACGGAAAATATTGCCGCCACCAATCACGATACCGACTTGCACGCCCATATCGACGATTTCTTTGACTTGCAAGACAATCGCATTCACCGTCTCGCGATTAATGCCGTAAGCATCATCGCCCATCAGCGCTTCACCGGATAACTTGAGGAGAACACGCTTAAAAACTGGTTGTGCCATTGCTATTTTTCCCAAACTCAAAATGTGCCTATTTAATCACAAAACACGGTTTCTTGGGCCGTAAACCGACCTCATAAGCATAAAAAAAGTGGAATCCGCAGATTCCACTTTTTAGTAATTGCTGGATAACAATTAAACTTTAGCCGCAGCAGCTACTTCAGCAGCGTAATCCACAACTACTTTTTCAATGCCTTCACCAACGACGTACATTGTGAATGAAGCAACACTTGCATTGTTATTTTTCAGCAACTGCTCAATCGACACTTTGTCATCTTTCACAAAAGTCTGGCTCAGCAGAGTGACTTCTTTCAAGAATTTTTGCACAGTACCGTCAGCGATTTTTTCCAGCATGGCTTCTGGTTTGCCCGCTTCTTTCGCTTTTTCGATGGCAACACGACGTTCAGCTTCAATCAAAGCTGCATCCACGCCACTGGCATCCAGTGATTTTGGTTTTGCAGCAGCAATATGCATCGCCAGGTCTTTGCCCAATGTCTCGTCACCACCAACTAGGTCCACCAGCACACCGATTTTGCTACCATGAACATAGCTATATAACTGGCCTTTAGCTTCAGTACGTACAAAACGGCGTGGCGTGATGTTTTCGCCAATCTTACCAACCAGTTGGGCACGCACGGCTTCAGCCGTTTCACCACGCAGAGGCACTAAACCAACAGCTTCAATATCCGCCGGGTTATTTTCGTTAACCACTTGCGCCAGGTCAGCCACAAACTTCAGGAATTCTTCGTTTTTAGCACAGAAGTCAGTTTCAGAGTTAACTTCGATCAAAGTGCCCAGTTTGCCCCCGGCAGCGATGCTGATACCAACCGTACCTTCGGCAGCCACACGGCCAGCAGCCTTACTTGCCTTGTTACCAAAACGCACACGCAGAATTTCTTCAGCACGTGTCATATCGCCTTCAGCTTCAGTCAATGCTTTTTTACAGTCCATCATTGGGGCATCGGTGCGCTCACGTAACTCTTTCACCATGCCTGCGGTAATTTCAGCCATTTACTACTCCTTTTGTTAGGATTCCTGCTTGAGGATTTACTTAATATTCTTTATCTACAATACACTGACTGTGTGTCAGCCATATTGCATCAGATGCAATAGAAAAAGGGGCGCATAGCCCCTTTTTTCGCTGCGAGTGATTACTCGGCAACAGCCTCTGTAGGCGCGGCAACTGGTGCTGTTTCTTCTTGCGCTGCTTTCACGATTTCAGAAATCGCGTTAGCACGGCCTTCAAGCACCGCATCAGCCATACCACGTGCATACAAACGAATCGCGCGGGATGAGTCATCGTTACCAGGAATCACGTAAGTGATGCCATCTGGAGAGTTATTGGTATCCACGATACCAATCACAGGGATACCCAGTTTGCGCGCTTCAGTGATGGCACCGCTCTCATGACCAACGTCGATCACGAAAATCGCATCTGGCAAGCCACCCATCTCTTTAATACCACCGATGGAACGCTCAAGCTTTTCAATCTCGCGCTTGATGCCCAATGCTTCTTTTTTACCGAATTTTTCGATGCTGCCGTCTTGCATCATATTTTCAAACTCGGTTAAACGCTTGATAGATTGTTTAACAGTTTTGAAGTTAGTCAACATACCACCCAACCAGCGGTGGTTAACGTACGCGCAGCTGGCACGTTGTGCTTCTTCTTTTACGATATCGCGGGCTTGACGCTTGGTGCCTACGAACAGGATACGACCTTTGTTTGCTGCCAGGGTACGCACATATTTTTGCGCATCTTCAAACAGTGGCAGAGTTTTTTCAAGGTTAACGATATGGATTTTGTTACGATCACCAAAAATGAACTCAGCCATTTTCGGGTTCCAGTAACGAGTTTGGTGACCAAAGTGAACACCAGCCTCCAACATTTGACGCATAGTCACTGACATAATAAGTCTTTCTATTTCAAAGGGTTATTCATTCACATGCATTCAATAACACCCTTGCGGGCACCCTATGTGAATACATGCCAAGTTTATTGACCAAAAAGCCAATCCGCAATTATATGGCAGAAAACGCTTGTTTTCAAGCACTTACCAGGATAATTCATGTGGAATGGGTGTCCCCGTCAGGACTCGAACCTGAAACTAGCCCTTAGGAGGGGCTGGTGATATCCTGTTTCACCACGAGGACAGCGGCGGTATTTTAAACGCTAGCGAGTAAAACACCTAGCGCGGCAGACGAAAAACAGGCTTTTGCTGCGTGATCGCCGTTGCGTAATTGTTTTACCTGCCAGCCGCCTGCCTGGCAATATGGATAATGACAACACACTTATGACCAATAGCGACACCATCAATCACATGGCTGCAGCCATCCGCGATTCCATTTTGGCGCATGAAGCCGATATCGAAAGCCTGGACCGCGAGATTGGCGACGGCGACCACTATATCAATATGAAGCGCGGCTGCGAGGCGATCACTACTATCGCAGAAGAACTGGCATCTTTATCAGCCGCCGATGCGCTGAATAAAATTGGCATGAAATTGCTGAGCACAATCGGCGGTGCATCCGGCCCTTTATTTGCCAGCTTTTTTATGAGCATGGGCAAAACGCTGAAGACGACTGAGACAGCTACCACTCCAGACATCGCCATGGCTTTTGAGGCTGGTGTGCAGGCCATTATGCAGCGCGGCAAGGCACAGGCCGGTGAAAAAACCATGCTGGATGTATTGATTCCGGTTGCCAATACATTCAAGCAGTTGGCCGGACAAGGCAAGCCTGCCAAAGAAATTGCCACAATATTAAAGGCGGTCGCCAGCGAGGGGCTGGAATCCACGCGCAACCTGCTTGCCACCAAGGGCCGGGCGTCCGGTTTGGGAGAACGCGCCATTGGCCACCTGGATGCCGGGGCTAAAAGCTGCGAAGTGATGATACATGCGGTATGCGACCAGATCCTGGCGCAAGCGCAGTAACCAACAGTCAGTCTGCGATGCCAACAAAAGCAAGCTCACGGGAGAATTAAAGTGAAAAAATTTCTGAACAATGTAGATCATATGCTGGCCGAGAGCTTGCTTGGGTTTGCCTCCGCACATGCTGACCTGGTAGAAGTGCAATTTGAGCCCACTTTCGTGACACGCAAGCAGAAAGCAGAAAACAAGGTTGCTGTGATTTCAGGTGGTGGCTCAGGCCATGAACCCCTGCATGCAGGGTATGTGGGCAAAGGGATGCTGGATGCAGCCTGCCCCGGCCAGGTATTCACCTCCCCCACACCAGACCAGATGCTGGCCGCGGCGGAAGCCGTGCATGCCGACAAAGGTGTGCTATTTATCGTGAAAAATTATGCGGGCGATGTGATGAATTTTGAAATGGCGGCTGAAATGTTGCCATTTGAACATGCCACGATTTACACCTCCGACGACTGTGCCGTGGTGAACAGCACTTACACGACAGGTCGCCGTGGTGTGGCCGGGACCGTGATTGTGGAGAAATGCGTAGGCAGCCTGGCAGAAACCGGCGCGGATCTGGAAGCATGCAAGGTACTGGGTGAAAAAATCAACCTGCACACCTCCAGCATAGGCGTGGCACTGACCAGTTGCTCAGTGCCCGCCGCTGGCCGCCCTACTTTTGACATTTCCGAGTCAGAGATTGAAATGGGCGTAGGTATTCACGGTGAGCCAGGACGCCGCCGGGAAGCCATGCGCGAAGCAGATGCGATCGTGCGCGACATGGTCGCTGCCATTTTGCATGATATTGAAGCCAAGCAATTACCGGCAAGTGGTGACGTTTTATTGCTGGTGAATGGCCTGGGCGCCACGCCTTTAATGGAGCTTTACCTGATTTACCACAAGGCAGCCAGCTTGCTTGCCGAAAAAGGCTACAGCGTTGCGCGCAGCCTAGTGGGTAATTACATTACGGCCATTGATATGGCGGGTGCATCCATTACCGTATGTTTGCTCGATGAAGAGATCAAACAGCACTGGGACAGTCCAGTGCATACTTCGGGATTGCGCTGGGGCATATAACCCACTAACCCAATTAAAACTTATCGACCAGGTCAGGAAAAGCCTAGGCGCTGAACACTGCTTGCCACAGCTGAATCACCGGCTGCTGCAGCGGTTCCGCCAGGGCTTTTTCCACTTTGGCAGGCTCGCCCTGCAATTTACTGGCATGTATCCATGCGCGATATTGGCGATATGACTGCTGCACTTGTTCTGACAGACTGGCATCAATCAGTCCGTTCTCTGCGAGCACGCCAAGCAGGGCGATATTGCCTTTATTTTCGGTTAATACCGGGTACTCTGCTCCATGTAATAGCACCAGGTATTGCACCATAAATTCAACATCGATAATGCCACCTGCTTCATGCTTCAAATCAAACTTGGCGGCATCAAAGCGATGCGCAGCGCGCATCTTCTGGCGCATCTCTATAATCTGCGGCTGAATATCAGCCTGGGTACGCTGTGTTTTTAACACATCCAGGCGGATACGCTCAAACTGCTTGCCAACGGCTGGCTCACCTGCCACAAACCGTGCGCGGGTGATCGCCTGATGTTCCCACACCCAGGCTTTATTTTTCTGGTAATCCTCAAATGCAACGACACCGCTGACAAGCAGGCCGCTATTCCCATCCGGCCGGAGTTGCAGATCGGTTTCATACAGCAAACCTGCATTAGTAATAGTGTTAAACCAGGTATTCAGCCGCTGCGCATAACGGGCATACACCTCTTGCGCATTATCGGCATCATCGTCGTACAAAAAGATAATATCAAGGTCGGATAAATAGCCCAGCTCCTTTCCGCCCAGCTTGCCATAGCCGATCACGGCAAACTGCGGCGTGTCTCTATGCTTGAATGAGATATTCTGCCAAACGGTATGCAAGCTGACCTGCAAAACCACCTCGGCCAGCGCGCTCAGGTCGTCAGAAATGGCTTCCAGCGGCAATGCTGTCATCAGGTCCTGGGCAGCGATTTTCAGCACATTGGCATGCTTGAAGTGGCGCATGGCATCCATTTGCGCTTCCACATCGCCCGCCAGATGCGCCATATGCTGTGTCAGCTCGGCTTTCAACTGCGCGGCATCCAGGCGTTTGAACAGGGTTTGCTTATTCAGCAACTCGTCCAGCAATACCGGGTGGGCGGACACGTACTGTGCGATCCACGGACTGGCAGCGCAAAGCTTCACGATCAGCGACAAAGCATCGGGGAATTC
>DATHWT010000010.1:0-12216 GCA_035460345.1 Methylophilus sp.
TGAGCGTGATACGCCTGGAATCAACGCCAGTGACTGTGCAAACCCAATCTGCAAAGCCTGTTTCAAACTGATATGGTCAATATCTTGCACCTTGCCGGGCGGCACAAATTTTTCAATCAGCAAAATCAATATCCCGCCAACAATCAGTGCAATACCGACGGTGAAAGATGAAAACAGGAATTCTTTAATTTGATGATGAAACGCCAGGCCTAGGATGGCAGCGGGCAAAAAAGCGATGAACAGGTTACGCACCAAATGTTGCGCGTTAGGGTCGGTTTGGATGCGTTGAACCGTTTGTACCAAGCGTTGCCGGAACTCGACACAGACAGCCAGCACCGCCCCGAGCTGTATCATGATCTCAAATACATCCCGTTTATCTTTATCCAGAAAATTTAGCCACTCACCAGCAATAATCAAATGTCCGGTGCTACTGACAGGTATGAATTCGGTCGCGCCTTCGACCAGGCCCATGATGACGGCCTTCAGCATTAAGTAAATATCCATGGGTTATATTCTAGCAGACACTGGAAACTAGATTAGGGAGTGTTGATGAAATTAGAGCTATAGATATTGGATTAAGAGTATAAATCTGGGCTTTATGATACTTGTAATACATTACGGTTTTGGGAAATTGTAAGGTTATTTAGAGGATGCCTTTCGCCTAGAGGCGAAAAAGAATGCTGAATATGATAAAAATACCTATTGAATACTCATCCAACCATATGAGAGGTATTGGGCTATTTATCGTTACCGAGCTAAACATTAACCTTGCCTGGATTCTGGCCTACGCCAGAATGACGAACTTTTGCAGAATGCACCAACTTTCGTAAAAGCCAGCCGCTACGCAGTTGCATTAGGGTTTTATAACCCACTTTAGTTAACCCTCTTATCAACCAAATAAAAAAGCGCCTCGATCTCTCAAGGCGCTTTTTTTATTTACTAGACAAAAATTACTTCAGATCAAACCGATCCGCATCCATCACTTTTGTCCATGCTTTCACAAAATCCGTTACAAACTTCTGTTTGGCATCATCCTGCGCATACACCTCCGCATAAGACCGCAGTATAGAGTTGGAGCCAAACACCAGGTCAACACGGGTTGCCGTCCATTTCACCGCTCCGGTAGTACGGTCACGCACTTCATACAGATTATTGCTCACCGGTTTCCAGGTGTACTGCATATCAGTCAAATTTACAAAGAAATCATTACTGAGTACGCCTGGCCTGTCAGTAAATACACCATGCTTGCTGGCACCATAATTACTATCCAGTACACGCATGCCACCAATCAACACCACCATTTCCGGCGCATTCAATCCCATCAGCTGGGTACGGTCCAGTAATAACTCTTCCGCTGTCGGCACATAATCAGCCTTTTGCCAGTTGCGGAAACCATCATGGAGAGGCTCCAGCACAGAGAATGATTCAGCATCCGTCATCTCGTCGGCCGCATCGCCTCTGCCCGGTACAAAAGGCACTTCTATCGCCACGCCTGCTGCACTCGCTGCCTGTTCTACCGCAGCAGAACCGCCTAATACGATCAAATCCGCCAGGCTGACGGGCTGGGTAAAGGCTGAACGAATACCTTCAAGCACCGCCAGTACTTTCTGCAACCTGGCTGGTTCGTTACCTTGCCAGTCTTTTTGCGGTGCCAGACGAATGCGTGCCCCATTTGCACCACCACGGTAGTCCGATGCACGGAAGGTACGAGCGCTGTCCCAGGCAGTCGCTACCAGCTCAGCAGTCGTAAGACCGCTCGCCAGGATTTGCGCTTTCAGGGTGGCAACATCAGCCGCAGTCAGGTTGGCATTGCCAGCCGGCGTTGGATCCTGCCAGATCAGGTCTTCCTGTGGCACATCCGGCCCCAGGTAACGGGCTTTCGGGCCAAGATCACGATGCGTTAACTTAAACCAGGCACGCGCAAATACTTCGGAGAAATAAGCCTGGTCGCGGTAAAAACGCTCGGAAATTTCGCGATAGATTGGGTCCTTGATCATTGCCATATCCGCATCGGTCATGATCGGGTTATAGCGGATAGACGGATCTTCCACATCCACCGGCTTATCTTCCTCCTTGATATTCACTGGCTCATACTGCCATGCACCTGCTGGACTCTTGGCCAACGCCCACTCATGTTCAAATAACATTTTGAAGTAACCGTTATCCCAACGGGTCGGGTGCGTGGTCCAGGCGCCTTCAATACCACTGGTGACTGAATCACGGCCAATGCCGCGGGTAGTATGGTTATTCCAGCCCATACCCTGTTCTTCAACGTTAGCAGCTTCCGGGTCAGGGCCTAAATTCGCGGCCGCGCCATTCCCATGTGACTTGCCTACGGTATGACCACCGGCAGTCAATGCGACGGTTTCTTCATCGTTCATCGCCATACGGTCAAAGGTTTCGCGGATATCCCTCGCTGTGCGTAACGGGTCCGGGTTGCCATCTACACCTTCCGGGTTGACATAAATCAGCCCCATCATCACCGCTGCCAGTGGATTTTCCAGTTCGCGATCCCCTGTGTAACGACTACCAGGCGCACCCGTTTTGGCCAGCCATTCTTTTTCATTCCCCCAGTAAATATCTTTTTCCGGATGCCAGATATCGGCACGGCCACCGGCGAAACCAAAAGTTTTCAGGCCCATGGATTCATAAGCAATAGTACCCGCCAGCACAATCAGATCGGCCCATGAAAGCTTGTTACCGTATTTTTTCTTGATCGGCCATAGCAGGCGACGCGCTTTATCCAGGTTAACGTTATCCGGCCAGCTATTCAGTGGCGCAAAACGCTGGTTACCGGTACCGGCTCCGCCACGGCCATCCGCCACGCGATATGTACCGGCCGCATGCCAGGACAAGCGAATCATCAAGCCGCCGTAATGGCCCCAATCGGCAGGCCACCATGACTGGCTATCGGTCATCAGTGCATGCAGGTCGGCTTTCACTGACGCCAAGTCGAGCTTTTTAAATTCTTCGGCATAATTGAAATCCTCACCCAGCGGATTGGTTTTGCTGTCTTGCTGATGCAAGATATCCAGGTTTAAGGCGTTCGGCCACCAGCTGGTATTTGATTTTTCTGTGGCGGTGTTTCCGCCGTGTGCAAATGGACATTTGCCGGTTGTGCTTTGTTGATTTTCCATTTTTTAAGCTCCTTTTCTTATGGCTGACCACCCATGAATGGCCAGACGCCAAATATACTACTGGTTAAATATGACGATAATCGTTTTCTAAATAATGAATGTAGTTTTACCTAATTGCCTGCTGCATAAGCCGCCAAAATTTCCTGTAATTGCGATAATTCCTGTAACCACTTTGTGATCATTTTTTCTCCCAAATCAATTTGCCTGATGCGTGACGGCCATTTTAGGTAAGCCTATTTAATTTGTATAATTGTAAGTTTTGATATTATTGATAAATAAAATTAATAGAATTACACTAGTGACTTAATTCACGCCTGGTGAGAAAAACATGACCCTGATTGAACTGAAATTTGTGCTGGCAGTCGCACAGGAACGCAACTTCCGCCGCGCGGCAGACAAATGTTTTGTCACGCAACCGGCATTGAGCCTGGGCATAAAAAAGCTGGAAGAAGAATTGGGGCTGTTACTTTTTGAGCGCAACCGTAACGATGTGACACCGACACCGATTGGTGAGCAGATCATTGCACAGGCCAATATCGTGCTGGAACAGGCAGCCAAAATCAAGGAAATGGCCAAGCTGGGCAATGACCCGCTCAATGGCCCGTTTAAACTGGGGATGATTCACTCAGTCGGGCCTTATTTACTGCCGGAGATGATTCCGCCTCTAGTGAAAACAGCGCCCAATATGCCCCTTGAAGTCGAAGAAAACATCACTGCTACCCTGGAACAGCAATTAAGGAATGGTGTGATTGATGCGGCCGTGGTGGCGTTACCGTTTAATGTGCCCGGCATTGAAATCACCCCGCTGTATGACGAAGACTTCAACGTGGTAGTCCCGGCCAATCACCCTTGGGCACAGCGTAAAACAGTGAATCCAGACGAATTAAGCAATGAGAAGGTGTTGCTGCTGAATAGCGGCCATTGCTTCAGCAACCAGGTCACGCAAGCTTGTCCGGAGTTGGGTCGTAAAGGGGAGGTGTTACAAGGCAACTCACTGGAAACCATACGCAATATGGTCGCTTCTAACCTGGGCATTACAGTGTTACCCGCCATGGCGACGGTAGAACGTTACCAAAACCCATTGATCCGGGTGATTCCTTTTACCAAGCCGGTGCCCAGTCGCCGTATCGCATTGGCCTGGCGTAAAAGTTTTGTGCGTACGGCCGCGATTGAAGTATTGGGAAAAGTGATGTCAGACATAGGTGCGCAGGCAAAACTCACCCGCAAAGTCTGATTCAGGAGAGTTTAATAAGCGATGGCGACGCGGAAACCGGTGATGGCTTTTTCTTCAATGCCCAGGGTGGTTTTCACAGGTTGCTCTTGCTGTCCGGCTAAGCCTTCAGTGGCTTTGGAAGAGGCCGGTAAATACTCCGCCGGTTTCAGGATTTTGCGTAATACGGGCTCATCCGCCATATTGGTCAAGGTCAGCTCTATCATCGGATAAGTTTGTGCAACCGCACCGTGATTGATCAGCACACTGGAAAACACCAACACGCCTTCGCGTGCCCGGTGCTCCTGGATATCAGCATCATCTATCGTTAATTGGGTAATATCGCTGGGCAGAACCACAGCACAATGTACCACCTTGCAAGCTGCCTGCAACAGGGGTTTGGTGGATGGATAATTGGCAGCCAGGCTGGTGCGCGTGAAATAGACCAGTTGCAGCAAAATAGCCACTAACAGCAAGCCGGATAACAACGGGAATACCCAGAGCGGTGCGCTTTTCTCTGGCGAAGGCGGGCGGGCATCAGTTAAAGAAACATTGCGTAAAAATGCCGGGATGGCTGCATTACGTGCTTCTTCATGTCCAAGACTCCAAGAGGATGCCGGCGTTTGCTCAGTAAATTCAGGTACAGTAAATTGCGGTGCCGGGCTGGACTCCAACTCTTCTGTGGGACTATCGAGCGTCGCTACTGGGGTCGGTTGAATTTCTGAAGCGGTTTCGCCTGAAGTATTAACTTCTACACTATTAACCTCTACAGCAGCAACTTCTGCAATCTCTGCTTCTGCAGTACTTGTCTCTAAAACCGCTGCCGCCGCTGGTTTGGTTATTTCGGTCTCCGAAACCAGCTCGGAGCGCGCATCAAACACATGATTGCATTCACCACAACGCACTTTGCCAGCATAGGCTTGCAGCTGTTCGTCGTTGACTTCAAATTGTGTAAAGCAGGCAGGGCATTCGGTGATTAGAGACATTTTCTGCTTCCCGTCAGCAAGACCCATCCATCTTGCTGGATGGGGGCATCCATTTCAAACCATTCTGAGTAACGCGCCAGCAACATTTCCTGCTGGCTATCCAATATGCCGGATAATGCAACTTTACCGCCATTTTTGCAAGATTTGGCAATCACCGGTGCTAACACCATTAAGGCGCTGGAAAGAATATTGGCGACCACGATGTCGAACGGTTCGTGCAGGTAGTCAGCGGAATCATAAAACACCGCGTCGACCTGGTTATTGGCGGCATTGTCACGACTTGCGATGACCGCCTGCGTATCGATATCCACGCCAATTACCTGACCGGCACCCAGTTTTTTGGCGGCGATGGCGAGAATGCCGGAACCACAACCGTAATCGAGTACATTCGCTTGCTGTAACTCGGCTTTCGGTAATTGAGCCAGCCAGCTCAAACATAAATGCGTAGTCGGGTGACTGCCGGTGCCGAATGCGAGACCGGGGTCGAGCACGATATTAATCGCATCAGCATTCGGTGCCCGGTGCCAGGAAGGCACTATCCACAAATTGTCTGTGACGCGAATCGGGTCAAATTGCGCCTGGGTGGCGCGCACCCAGTCCTGCTCTTCAATCTGTTCCAGTTGATATTTCATGCCATCCAACTCTAACTCTGTCTGTACAGTTGCCAACAGCGCCTGCACATCCGCTTCAGCATCCAGCATGGCAGTGACGATATTCTGTTGCCAGATACCGGGTGGTGGATCACCCGGCTCGCCAAAAATGGCTTGTTCGGCCAGCGTATCGGCATGCGCATCTTCTATGCTGACCGACAGTGCACCATGTTCCATCAGCACATCGCTAAGCGACTCGGCCTGAGGCTCGGTCGACTGAATTTTAAGTAACAACCAATGCACAATTACTTAGAGCTGATACCCAGCTTCTGCTCCAGGTAGTGAATACTGGTCCCGCCTTGCTGAAAGGCCAGATCGGCCATTAGGTCAGAATGCAATGCGGTGTTGGTTTTAATGCCTTCTACATTCATTTCCGACAATGCCACACGCATCCTGGCGATCGCCTGTTCACGCGTTGCACCATGCGTGATCAGCTTGCCTATCATGGAGTCGTAGTGGGGAGGCACAGTGTAGCCACCATACACATGGGTATCCATGCGCACGCCGGGCCCGCCCGGCATATGGAAGCGGTTAATGAAACCAGGGGAGGGCACAAAGGTATACGGGTCTTCGGCGTTAATCCGGCACTCAATGGCATGGCCATTCAGCACGATATCACGCTGACGGAACGGCAGTTTTTCACCGGCAGCAATAAAGATTTGCTGCTGTACCAGGTCAATACCGGTAATCATTTCCGTGACGGTGTGTTCAACCTGCAAACGGGTATTCATTTCAATAAAATAGAATTCGCCGTTTTCATACAGGAACTCAAACGTACCTGCACCACGGTATTTGATTTTGCGGCAGGCTTCGGCACAACGCTCACCTATCTTGTCGCGTAACCTTGCTGGTAATAACGGCGAAGGCGCTTCTTCAATGATTTTCTGGTGGCGACGCTGCATGGAGCAATCACGGTCGCCCAGGAACACGGCATTGCCATGCTCATCGGCCAGTATCTGGATTTCGATATGGCGCGGGTTTTCCAGGAATTTTTCCATGTACACCACCGGGTTACCAAACGCGCTTTGCGCTTCGGCCTTGGTCATATTGACTGCATTTAATAATGCCGCCTCAGTATGTACCACGCGCATGCCACGACCACCGCCACCGCCAGCAGCCTTGATAATGACCGGATAGCCTACTCGTTTGGCCGTTCTGATAATTTCGGCCGGGTCATCAGGCAACGCGCCTTCTGAACCTGGTACACAGGGCACACCGGCTTTTTTCATGGCATCCTTGGCAGATACCTTGTCGCCCATCAGGCGGATAGTGTCAGCACGTGGCCCGATAAACACAAACCCGCTTTGCTCCACTCGCTCGGCAAAGTCGGCATTTTCAGACAAAAAGCCATAGCCAGGGTGTATCGCTTGCGCATCTGTGACTTCAGCGGCGCTAATCACTGCCGGGATATTCAGGTAGCTTTTCGCGGAAGGTGCCGGGCCGATACAGACAGATTCATCAGCCAATTTGACATACTTGGCATCGCGATCAGCCTCGGAGTGCACGGCAACGGTTTTAATCCCCAATTCACGGCAGGCACGCTGCACGCGCAGGGCTATCTCTCCGCGGTTGGCAATCAGAATTTTTTCAAACATAAGCGGCTTAACCAATCAGGAATAATGGTTCGCCGTATTCCACAGGCTGACCGTTTTCAACGAAAATCTTCTTAATCACACCGGCATATTCACTCTCAATTTCATTGAGCAGTTTCATGGCCTCGATGATACATACGGTTTCACCGGCATTAATGCTGCTGCCTACGTCAACAAACGCTTTTGCATCAGGAGACGAAGCGCGGTAGAAAGTACCTACCATAGGGGATTTGACTATTTTGCCTTCCAGCTCGGGTGCGGGCGCTGGTGCACTCGCTGCAGCTGGGGCCGCATACGCCGGAGCCGCAGGCGCAGCTACATACTGTGTCACCGGCGCAACGCCAGTGATGGTGCGGCTGATACGTACTTTTTCTTCACCTTCGGTCAGCTCAAGTTCGGAAATTCCCGATTCCTCGACCAGATCAATCAGTTTTTTGAGTTTGCGTAAATCCATAGAAACCTCGATTTAAGATGTTTTAATTATAGTTGTTGGATATGGCGATAAGCGGCGTAATAGCCTTCTGCGCCCAAGCCGCAGATGACAGCCGTCGCAATATCGCTGAAATAGGAATGATGCCGAAATGGCTCCCGCGCATGTACATTTGAAAGATGTACTTCAATAAACGGCACTTTGACCGCTGAAATTGCGTCACGGATAGCCACCGAAGTATGTGTGAACGCCGCAGGATTGATAATGACATAATCCATGCGGTTGACAGACAATGTGTGTATTTTCTCAATAATATCCGCTTCAGAATTGCTCTGAAAGGTTTCAAGCCGTGATTGATCGGCGTGCGCAAGCGCATGCAACCCCTGGTCGATATCTGCCAGGGTCTGGCTGCCATAATGCTGCGGCTCGCGTGTGCCAAGCATATTGAGATTGGGTCCATGAATCACCAGGATAGATTTGGTGCCCATTTCATACGCCTTTTAGAGAGAAAGATACAACCTTCATGGCGCGAAGTTTGCCGAAGTTATTGCATTTTGTCCAGCAGAATTCTTGTTTTAGGTAAAAGTGAAAAATCGCTAATTCTGCTGTTAAGTGTGGTATTTCTGCACCGAACATGCAGTCATCCAATCACTGCAATTTCTGTAGAGACAGTTGAAATATCCTACAAGTTGAGCGCTTTTTGCAGCATGTCACGATTCACGCGACCAAAGAAAATATGGGTGATTTCACCTTTTGCAGACAGAATCACCGTATAAGGCAGGACCCCTTTATTGTTACCCAACGCCTCTGCCAGTGGCATGCCTTCACTCTCTGCAATCAGCAGTGGATACGACACCGGCGTGCTTTCAACAAACTCATGCACCGCCGCTGCTTCATCAATCGCCACCCCCAGTACAGCAATCTCAGGATGTGCCGTGGCAAGCTCGGAAATTTCCGGCATTTCATCGCGGCAAGGCTCGCACCAGGTCGCCCAGAAATTCAAAATCATCGGCTTGCCTTTAAACTGCGCCAGGGGATAAGCCTTCCCCTTTTGATCACTTAAAGTGGTATTCCATAGCGCAGCAACAGCCGATTGGTCCGGCAGCGTGGGGTCTGTTGCGAGAAACTGGTGCCGGTTTAGGTATAGCCAGCGGAAGCCACTTCCGAGTACGACGATCAGCAGTAACGTCATCACGATGCGAGCGATGTTACGCATGGGCCGACCCTCCCAGTGCACGCAGAATATTCAGGAAATGATCAGCATCGTGATAACCTTTGACCACCGGACTCAAAGGCTGGCCCTGCGTATCAAAAAACACAATGCCTGGCGGGCCAAACAATTCAAACTTCTTAAGTAATGCCGCATCCTGTGCATTGTTAGCCGTCACATTTGCCTGTAACAACACTATCTGGTTTAATTCTGCCTGTACCTTGGGGTTGGTAAATACAAACTGCTCATATTCTTTACAGGACACACACCAGTCGGCGTAAAAATCCAGCATCACACGCTTGCCTTGTGCAGCCTGCACAGCCTGCTCCAGCTCTTGTACGCTGTGCACGCGCTGAAAACGGATTGACTGTCTGCCGGTGTGGTCTCCCGAGGCAATATTTTGCAATGGCTTTAGCGGTGAACTGGCACCTGACCAGGCCCCAATCAGCAAGGCAACCCCATACAACAGCAAAAAGACTGCGGCGCCTTTGCTTAGCCTTTGTGCAGTAGTCGCAGTCGTGGGTAACGGGTCAATGGCGCGCAGATAAATCGCCGGCACAATGCACAGCAACGCCCACAATAACATTTGTACTGTCACTGGCAATATAGGGCTGATGACCCAGATGGCCACAGCCAGCATCAATACCCCGAACAAGCGGCGTATGGCATTCATCCATTCCCCTGCCTTGGGTAGCACAGAGCCCGCAGAGGCGCCAATTAGCAGCAAGGGCACACCCATGCCCAATGAAAGTGAAAACAGGGCAACAGCGCCCAGCACCACATCATGCGTCTGGCTGATATACAGCAATGCGCCTGCCAAGGGCGCAGCCACACAAGGGCTGATAATCAGGGCAGAGATGGCACCCATCAGAAAATCACTGAGCAGGTGCCCGCCTTTAAAGCGGTGGCTCCAGTTGAAGAAAGCATTTTCTACCGCGCTTGGCAGTTTCAGTTCATAAAAACCAAACATGGAAAACGACAAGGCCACAAAAATCAATGCACCAGCCGTTAATGCCAGCGGGGTTTGCAGGGCATTGCTTAATAACTGGCCGGATAATCCGGCTGCCACACCTGCCAGGGTATAGGTCAGGCACATGCCCAGGGTATAGGCGAGTGACAAGGTGAATGCTTTGGCACGTGAAGATTGCGCATTCTTACCAACAATAATGCCTGACAATATAGGAATCATGGGAAACACGCAGGGCGTGAAAGCCAGCAACAAACCGGCACCAAAGAAACCGGCTACAATTTGCCACCAGTGACCGGAAGATAATAACTTCTCGGAAACACCATCCTCAGCTTCAGCCGCAGGCGACGTGTTGGGATTTACAGCAGTTGGTGAAGCCGCTGCCGCCAGCGGCGTTAATGGCAGCGATTTGGTTTGCGGCGGGTAACACAAGCCTTTTTCACTGCAACCTTGATAACGGATTTGCAGCACGGCTGGTGCAGCAACCGGAAAGGCAACATCCGCCACCGTATCGTGATGAAACACTTGTTGCCGGCCGAAATTGGGGTCATTCTTGGCCTCACCAGGCGGCAAGGTGATTTGCGCCGTTTCACCTACTGGCAATACCAGCTGGATGCGCTCCCTGTATAGATAATGGCCGGGCGCGATCACAAATCTGACCTGCGCATGGGTTTGATCCACCAGCCCAGCTTCTACCTTAAAGGCTTTATCGACCGGCAAGAACTCTTGCGAGTCATCATTGGTAAACAACTGGGAGAATCCCGAGTCTGCCTGCACCGGCATCGCCGTTGCCAGCAACACCGCCAAAATCACCCACGCTCTGATCCAGATAGTCATCATGTATCCTGCACCCTTATCTCAACACCAGTCTTATGCCAGCGTTTCAGCCGCTACCCAACGCAGGTATTCCGGCAAACCCTCGTTCACATGGATAGCTACAATCTCGGGAAGTTCATAAGGATGCAAAGCGCGTATCCTTTCAGCCACTTTGTCATAGCCCTGGCGCACGGTTTTAATGGTCAATGCAATCTCATCAGCCATCTCGATCTGCCCTTGCCAGCGATAAACCGACTTCACAGGGCTTGAAATATTCACACATGCCGCCAACTGTTCATTAACCAGCGCTTGCGCCATGCTTTCTGCGCACGCCATATCCGGCACATGCGTAAACACGATTATAATTTCCTCTTTTGGCGTCATGCGCGCTGACTCATCAACAGGATTACTGACATGCGTTTTATCATCTTTGCTATTTTACTGGCTTTTCCGTTTCTGGAGATAGCGATCTTGATTGAACTCAGCCAACGCTATGGCTGGTGGGTACTTGCTTACCTGCTGATCATTGGTTACTTGGGCCTGAAACTGATACGTAGCGAAAAAGACCTGATCGCGGTACGCATGTTTCAGCAATTAGGCGCGGGCGGCAACCCGATCTCCGCCATGTTCTCGACAGCACGCAATATGTTTGCCGGCGTATTGTTACTGATCCCTGGCGTCATCAGTGACATGATTGCGGTGGTATTACTGTTAATGCCCAGCAAAACGCCCACGTCAGGCAAAGCCTCTAATCAACCAAATTTCGATGCTCGAACCAGCGCCAATGACGAAGCGATTGAAGGCGAATATACCGATATCACTGAATCCAAACCTAAAGACAACGTAGTGCGCCTGCCCGGTAAAGACTAATCCCTCGACGATATAAACCATGAACCGAGTACTGATAGAAAACAGCGGCCACACTTTTGAGGTGCGCCCCAGCCAGACTGTCCTGGAAGCGGCGATCGAGGCCGGCATCAACATGCCTTATGGTTGTCGCAACGGCGCCTGTGGTGCCTGCAAAGGCAAAGTGCTCACGGGCAAGGTCTTCCACGACGACTATCAGGGCAGTGCCATGAGCGATGAAGAGCTGGCGAGCGGACAAGCACTTTTTTGCTGCGCGCGACCGCTGGAAGATCTAGTCATTGAATGTCGCCAGATTGATATGGTGCAAGGCATCAAACCACGGATCTTACCGGTGCGTGTGCAGAAAAAAGA
>DATHWT010000011.1:0-10674 GCA_035460345.1 Methylophilus sp.
CAGCACGTGCAATGTCGATAGCATTAGATCAGGCAGGATTAGAGCCAGCTGCGATAGATCATATCAATGCGCATGCCACTTCCACCCCTGTTGGTGACGCCGGTGAATTAGCGGCGATCAAGCGTGTATTTGGAACGGAGCCTACCCCCGCTATCAGTGCCACCAAATCTTCAACCGGACATTTACTAGGCGCAGCGGGCGGGCTGGAAGCTATATTCACCATCAAAGCGATTCAAACCCAATACTGCCCGCCAACCATTAATCTTGAACACGCTGACGAACGGGCCAGCGGACTGACCATCGTCGGCAAACAGCCGCTGGTGAAGAAGATCGAGTATGCCTTATCCAATGGCTTTGGATTCGGCGGCGTCAATGCATCAGTCATTTTCAAACGCTACTATTTTTGATAGCGGCAGCTTTACAAACGACCTGGCAATGAATACCAAACTGATAAGGGGAACGAAATGAAAGATGCACCAAAAGATTTGAAATTCAATGGCGAAGAACACTTCATCAAACTGGCCAATGGAGAAACTGTACGCGTGATTAAAAGTGGCCAAGGTGAGCCGCTTTTCCTGATGCACACCATCAGGACGCAGATTGAGTTTTTTAGCGAAGTGATTCCATTCTATGCAGAAAACTACACGGTTTACGCAGTCGACTTGCCTGGGCACGGCCTGTCATCCATTAACAAATCAATCAATTATGACGAACCATATCTGAGGAATGCATTGATTGAAGTCATCAACCAGTTAGGACTAAACAACCTGACGCTAGTAGGTGAGTCCATCGGTGCAACGCTTGCACTCACCATCGCAGCCACCTTGCCGGAGAAAATCAGGCAGGTGTTTGCCGTAAACACTTATGACTATGAGACTCGCTATGCCGATGGGATCAGGCGCGGCAATTTCATTGCCAACTTCATGTTGTGGAATTACTCCATTCCTTTCCATGGGGCGATTTTTGCCGCGCTGGAAAACCGTTTTTTCCTAAGCCTGGTGATGAATGGCGGCGTAACCAGTATCAGGAAAATACCAGGCTGGCTTATGAAGCTGTTTGATCAGACGGGTCACCGCCCGGGCTATATATATCTTGGCAGGAATATCCTGAAAAACTGGAGAAGCTGGTCTAAAGCCCCTGAGCTTTATGCGCAGGTGAAATGCCCTGTGGTCTTGGTATATGGCGAGTTTGATTGGTCAAGCCACCAGGAAAGAATGCATACATTAAATAAACTAGCCACAGCCAAACTGGAAACGATTACCGGAGCAGGACATTTCCTCAGCCTGGATAATCCAGAGGCACTGAAGCTGGTTTTTAAAAACAATGTCCTGCCCTGATGTGCATATCCCGAACTAGTTTACCTGCCTGATGGCAGGTTTTTTTGCCTGCGATTAACGCTTAGACTTTCACACCGCATCATGGCCCATGCATTTATGCAAATGATGGCTCTGTAGCCACGCCCTACTGTTCTTTACCATGCCTCTTGTCGTGCAGCTTATGCATTTAAATAATATTTAGGAGAGACACATGAAAGCAGTTGTATTTGGCGGGTCAGGGTTAATCGGCAGCAAGGTCGTTGAAGTGCTGAAAGCACAAGGGCACGAGGCCGTCACAGCTTCGCGCAATCTGGGTGTAGACGTTTTCACAGGTGAGGGCTTGGACGCTATCCTGCACAATGCCGATATTGTGATCGATACCACGGATGCACCAAGCTTCGAAGATCATGTCGCGCGCACCTTCTTTGAAACAGCCACTGGCAACATCATAGCTGCGGCAAAAGACAAAGACATCAAGCACTACATCGCGCTGTCCGTAGTCGGCACCCACAAGCTGCAAAACTCGGGTTATTTCCAGGGCAAACTGAAACAGGAAGGCCTGATTAAAGCATCCGGCATTCCTTACACGATTGCGCGTGCGACGCAGTTTTATGAATTTGTGTTGTTGATTGCTCAAGCCGCCACTGCTGACAATATCGTGCGCCTGCCTTCGGCAAAACTGCAACCGATTGCTGCGATTGATGTGGCAACCGCCATCGCCGGGATCGCCGGCGGCAAGCCTTACAACTGCATAGTCGATATTGCCGGGCCTGAAAAAATCGCACTCAGTGAATTTGCCCGCACAGCGTTGGTCGCGCAGAAGGATAGCCGTGAAGTGGTGACCGATGAAAGCGCTTTGTATGTACAGACCTTCAAGATTGATGACAGCACACTCACGCCTGAATATCACACATTGACTGGTACTACCCGCCTGGATTCCTGGCTGTCCGATCCAGCCAGAACATTCAAGTAATCGCGCTGATCTATTACCCACTTGAAAAGGATACTCATCATGAAAATGCTTAAAGCACTATTGGTTTCACTGGCTTTACTCCCCACCACTGCTGTGATTGCCCATGAAGGCAGTCATGACCACCCGGACCTCACTATGGTCATGAACAAAGACCTCAGTGATCTGCCGGGCAAGGAAGTCATCATGCTCACCGTGAATTACAAACCCGGCGAAGTGGAAACGCCACATAAACACGAGGCACACTGTTTTCTGTATGTGCTGGAAGGCAATATCGTGATGGCGGTCAAAGGCGGCAAAGAAATCGCCTTGAGCCCCGGTCAAAGCTTTTATGAAGGCCCGCAAGATATCCATACCATAGGCCGCAACGCAAGCAAGACCAAACCGGCAAAATTCGTAGTGTTACTGCTGAAAGATAAAAACAAGCCAGCTGTGATGCCTGCCGATTGATCGCCTATTGATGCCGGATGATATTGAAAAGTCATCCGGCAGCTTGCCTACACTTTATAAAAGGATGACGGAATGCGAGTGATGCAGGTAGATGCCAGCCCGAAACGTACGCATTCCAGTTCAAAAATGCTGTCTGCTCACTTTATTCAGCAACTCAGGCAACGTATTGCAGACATAGAAGTTGATTACATTGATACTTCCCTCAATCCGCCGCCACACATCGACCATGCCTTTATAGAAGCTCTGTATACCCCGGCTGCAGATCGCAGCATCGCCATGAAAGAAGCGTTATCGTACTCTGACAATTTGTGCGCACGCGCCCTGATGGCGGACATGCTGGTGTATGCCATGCCCATGTACAATTTTTCGATGCCTTCCAGCTTCAAGGCATTGATTGATCACCTGGTGCGCGCCAACCTGACCTATACCCTGAACGCAGATGGCACTACTACCGGCAATTTATCGCGACAGAAAGTATTATTCATCACGACCAGAGGGGCAGATTTGGTTCCGGGCAGCCCCTGGGAAAAGATGGATGCATTGCGTCCGGCGTTGTCATCCGCCTTTTCGTTTATGGGAGCTGATGACCCTGTTTTTGTAGATGTGCAACCGCTGGATAATCACGACGTGATCTCAGAAAAAGAAGTGTTAGACCAGGCTTACCAAACGCTAAATGCCAT
The DNA here is from genome assembly GCA_035460345.1 of Methylophilus sp. Classification (GTDB taxonomy): domain Bacteria; phylum Pseudomonadota; class Gammaproteobacteria; order Burkholderiales; family Methylophilaceae; genus Methylophilus. Next base: position 3,417 of record DATHWT010000011.1, read on the forward strand.
CGCCCAGCACTGGGTGACGGGGATTTAGCTGGCGATAAAACTGTTTCTGAGCTTGATCGCTGTTTCTTCAGCAACTTTTTTATTCGGCACATTGGTGAAGCCTATGATCAGGCCATTGTGCGTCGCACCTACTGTCCATGTTGAAATGGGGTGTATGCCATAACCAAGCTGGTTGAAGTTAGTACAGACTGCCGTATCGGCATATTGTTTATCCAGCGCGGCCACAAAGTGCATACCATTCTTGTGCGAGCTGACCTGGATATGATCTTCCAGTACATCTACCAGCGCCTTGCTGGTGAGCTCCCGCCGGTGGGCGTATAAATCACGCATCTTTTTCAGGTGGCGGGAGAAATGACCCTCAGTGATAAAATCATTCACCACCATTTGCGAGGTGATCGAAAAACCGCGCTGGTAGATAAAGGCTTTCTCCTGGCAGGCATCGACCAGGCCAGGCGGCACTACGATATAACCGATCTTCAGGGAAGGAAAAATGGTTTTGCTGAAACTGCCCGCATAAATCACCCTGTCGTATTGATCCAGGCTTTTCAGGGAAGGCAGCGGGTAGCCGGAATAACGGAATTCACCATCATAGTCGTCTTCAATGATCCAGGCGTTTTTCTGGCTCGCCCAATCCAGTAATTGCATGCGTCGCGCTGCTGATAACGTCAGGCCCAGCGGACTGTGATGCGACGGTGTCACAATCGCCAGCCTGGCATCCGGGCACTGCGCAATCCCGGCACTGACGATCAGGCCCTCGTCATCAATCGGCACATGCACAATATTCGCGCCTAGGTCTTTGAGTAACATGGCCGCCAGCAGGAAACCGGGATCCTCCATCCAGATACTTTCACCCTGGAATTTAAGTACTTTGCTTAAAAAGTCCAGCGCGCCCTGATAGCCATTAGTGATGAATATCTGGTCTGGCTCACACACCACCCCGCGTGCAAGCCGCAAATAGGCAGCAATCGACTGCCTGAGCGGCGCATAGCCTTGCGGTTCTTTGAGGCGCATTTCTTCTGCTGACAAACTGCGCATGCGGTGCCCGCTTAATCGCGCCCAGACTTTCCTGGGGAAGGCATCAAATGCCGGGCACCCTGGCAGGTATACATGCGAAATCGACTGGGCTAATTCAAGATTGGCAGGCTTCTGTGCATGCTGGTGTGCTTCAGTCGGCGGAGCAACAGTCCTCAGTTTTTTTGTCGTGTTCTTGCTCAGCAGGCTGGACACATAGGTACCAGACTGCCCCCTGGACACAAAAACCCCTTCGCCCAGCAGCATGGCATAAGCACTTTCAACCGTGCCTCTCGCCACATCCAGCTCACTGGCCAGCGTCCTGGTAGAAGGAATACGGTCGCCATCTTTCAGCAGGTTGCCCTCAATGGCGGCCTTAAATCTGTTGTAGATTTGCAGGTGAATGGGCTGCGTGGCGGAAGTATCCAGTTGTATCAGTTTTTTCGCGGAGGTAGCCATCAATCAGCCATTTTCGCCATTTAAGATGTGCTGATCATACCCGAGCGTTGAAACCAGTTGGAGATACTTTTTTGTGCGCACAGCCCATTCGGTCATCAATGATGCGGATGTTGTTTCAAAGTCGATGGCCTTTTCTTAACAAAGGCAGGACATGCTCGCCCAGGCGATAGGTTTCTTCCAAATGCGGATACCCGGCCAGGAAAAACATGGAAATGCCATATCCTGATATTCCTGAATACGTTTTGCCACATTTTCGTAACTGCCCACCAGGGCGCATCCAGGCGGGATTCCGATATAGCCAAAGGCGGACCATACATTGGGATAAATAAAAAAATCCTCAAATTTTTTGATCTCTCCGCCTAAATACCCATGCTCATGACTGCGCCGCCTGGCCGAGCGCAAGCCTGCATGTTCAGCAACAGATTGCACGGCTTAAGTCCGCACACCATCATCAAAAAACCGTCTGGCTTCTGCCAGCGCTTCCTCTTCTGTCGCTCTGGTGATCACATCAATGGAGAGCCCGAAACAAATGTCGCCCCTGCCATTTTGTTTGGCCCTTTGTTTGACATCGGCGATCAACGCAGATATTTCAGCAGGCGTTTCAGCGGGCATCTAATAGTAATCGGCATGCTTGAAACTTACTCAAAATAGAGATTTAGCTCATTCCACCAAAGGTGTTCGCATAATTTTGGACAGATACCTGTTAAATGTCTAGAATGAGAATTGTTATCATCTAAAGCATTGAAAGTATTATGGCTAATTCGCCCGACCTACCGATTTCTATAGTGTATAAAAGTCACCATGGGTGGCTATCTAGCTGGTTGAATAAGAAACTGGGCTGCCCTCATCATGCAGCTGACATAGCTCAAGATACTTTTGTGCGGCTTTTATTGAAGCACGACGCATTACAGGATTTATCTACACCAAGGATTTTCCTAATCCGTATTGCTAAAGGATTAATCATTGATCAATGGCGCAGGCAAATATTAGAGCAGCGTTACCTCGAAGCATTAAGCACAAACGATGATGAATATTATGCCTCGCAAGAAGTGCAAGCCATCGTCATTGAAACCTTGCTAAGAATTGATGCCATGCTTAATCGGTTAAATCCTAAAGCCAAGCAGGCTTTCTTACTCTCGCAGATTCATGGGTTTAATTACAAAGAAATCGCCGGCATCTTAGGTGTGTCAGAGCGCATGATTAAAAAGTATATGGCGACTTCAATGATGCATTGCTTACTTTTACGACGTCAGTTTAGTGAGGAGCAAGGATGAGTTCGCCTGCAGAACATCTCGCTTTGCAACAAGCCTCAGAATGGTTTGCTGTGCTGAATGATACACGGGCTAGTGATAGTGATCATCAGGCATGGCAAGCATGGTTGGCTGCAAGCCCGGCTCACGCATTTGCCTGGCAAGAAGTCGAAAGTGTCCATGCCTCATTCCAACAACTAAATTCTATCGCCAGTAAGCCTGCCTCTTTTGATGCACTGAGACAATCGTCATCCAGAAGAGACTTCCTGAAAGTAGTAGGCTTTGCAGGTGCTTCTCTATTCAGTCTGATGCTGATTAAAAGATATAGCCCCTGGCAGGATTGGGTCACGACACTGACGGCAACAAATGAAACGTACAGCCCGCCGCCAGCAGGTACATCAATGGTTGTATTGGCGGATAAAGGAAAACTTTGGCTGAATGCTAATAGTCAGGCAAACGTTGAATACGGCTGGATGCTACGTCGCATCACTTTGTTAGCCGGAGAGATTCTGCTTCAATCGGGTCATGATGAAAAACAGCGTCCACTGGTTGTGGATACTCTGCATGGTCGTTTGACGGCGTTGGGAACGCGTTTCACGGTACGCCAGGAATCCGGCAAAACTTTACTTGCTGTCTACCAGGGTCAAGTAGCGATCAATCCTACCCAGGGAAACGCTAAGGTGATTAATGCAGGATCGCAAGCCTATTTCGATAACCAGACTATTCAAGCTTTTGAACCGGCATCACCCGCACGGGAAGCTTGGACCCGTGGCATGCTCATTGCAGACAACTCTAAACTCGAGGACTTTGTTGCTGAGCTTTCCAACTACACGACTAAGAAAATCTTCGTTGCTAGAAGCCTGGCCCATCATCGGGTGATGGGCGTATATCCATTCAGCAATGTACCAGTCGTCATGGCTGAAGTTGCCAATAGCCTCTCAATCCGACTAAGAGTTGATGGGTTGGGTAATATGGAGTTATTGCCAAAAAATTAGGGCTGGTGATACCTTCAAGTTTTTTTCAAATCAGGTTCCCTTTTTATACCCCTTGTTCGGATTAGATATGTAATCACGCATTTCGTAATCTTCAGGGAGTAAAAATGAAAACACATAATTCAAAACAAGTCGCTCATCATGTACGAGCGGCACTGATTGCCATCATTCTGGGAAGCACATGCAACGTTGCCAATTTACGCGCAGCGGAAGCCTCCATTGAGGTGCATGAGTATCGTATCCCCGCAGGAACGCTTAGTCAGGTGTTAAATCGCTTCGCTGCCGAGTCAGGTATTCTCCTATCTGCAAATGCCTCGCTGGCAGAGGGAAAATCAAGCCCCGGGCTTCAAGGAAAGTTTAGTGTACAGGATGGGCTGGAAGCCCTGCTTAAGGGCTCTGGTTTGCAGGTGGAGCACCGTGGTGATAAGCGTTATGCGATTATTCTTTCACCTGCAAAAGAAAGTGTCCTGCCAGAAGTCCAGGTTACAGCATCAGTTGAAAAAGAAACTGCATGGAGCCCCGTCAAAGGATATGTAGCAAAACGTTCTGCCACCGGCACGAAGACAGATACGCCGATTGTTGAAACGCCACAATCCATTTCTGTCGTGACAAAAGATTTTATTGAGGCTATTGGCGCGCAAACCCTCAAAGAAGGCATGGCTTATACACCCGGTGTGAACATCGCGCCATACGGGCCGGATTCACGCTACGACTGGATTGCATTACGAGGTGTTGATGCTTATTCGCCCGGATTTTATCAAGATGGTTTGCAATGGCGAAATTCGGGTAATTTCGCGCTGTGGAAAATCGAGAATTATGGCATCGAGCGCATGGAAATTCTGAGAGGACCTGCTTCGATACTGTATGGGCAGAACTCAGCAGGGGGGTTGATCAATGTTACTAGTAAACGACCTTCTGAAACGCCGATCAGAGAGGTTCAGGTTCAACTGGGCAACTTTGATCGAAGGCAAATAGCTGGTGATTTTTCAGGCGCCTTGAACGAGGATGGCTCTGTGCTGTATAGAATCACAGGCCTGATAAGAGACGCAGAGCTTCCCCGTCAGCACATGAAAGATGATCGCGTTTTCATTGCGCCTTCACTCACTTTCAAACCATCTGATAAGACCACGCTAACGTTGATGTCACAGTATATGCATTCCGATGCCGGCGTATTCGCAGGAGCACTTCCCGAGCAAGGCACTTTATTGAGAACCCCATCAGGAAATAAACTTTCATATAACACCTTTCCTGGAGATAAGAACTTCAATCGCTTTAATCAAAAGCAATGGTATGTGGGCTATTTATTTGAACACCAATTTAATGACCAATTCACGTTCAGACAAAATGCACGTTATAGCGAAATAGATTTGGAATACTGGCAGGTATATGGAGGAGCATATCGTACAGTAAATGTCGGAAACCCCTCTGATCCAGATAACTTCCGCTTCCTCACACGAAGCATGACTGGCAGCCCAGAAAAAGTGAAAGCAGTTAATATCGACAATCAACTGCAGTCACGTTTTCAATTTGGAGATTGGCAACATACTCTGTTGGTCGGTTTAGATTATCAACGTGTTAAGGACAGTTATCAATCTTATTCAGACACTGCTCCAGAACTTGATTTATTGGCACCCGATAACTCTCAAGTAATTCCTGTAGGCGCACCTTCAAGTGATGTACGTATCAAACTGGCTCAAACCGGCGTCTATGTACAAGATCAAATAAAGTGGAATGACCATTGGATTGCTACTTTAGGAGCTCGTTATGACACTGCAAAAATCGAGCAGGAGGAACTGATTACCGCAGGTTCACAGCAGTTTACCGATCACAAATTTACTGGACGGGCTGGGCTTGTTTATTTGTCAGAAAGCGGTTTAGCTCCATACGTTAGCTATTCTGAATCGTTCGTACCAACGGCAACACTTGACCCAGTAACGCTCCAAAGTTTCAAGCCGGAAACTGGACGTCAATATGAAATTGGACTTCGTTATCAGCCTGTTGAAAGTAAGACCCTTTACAGTGCAGCGATATTTGACTTAAGGCGTACTAACTTTCTTTCGTATGATCCGATTACTTTCAATCCCCGGCAAGTTGGAGAAGTTCAAGTTCGAGGCTTAGAACTTGAAATGCATACGCAGCCAATTGAAAATTTAAATATGGTCACAGCTTACACTTACACACCTAAGGTTGAAATTACTAAAAGCGTCGATCCTCGTCAAATTGGTACTCCAGCGATTGCCACACCCGAAAATTCACTTTCGATTTGGGCAGACTATCGATTTATTAATGGGATTAAATTAGGTCTTGGTGGTCGATACAATGGATCCACCCGAGGTAATTTTGATACTGCAACGGAAAAACTGCCCTCTGTAACTTTATACGATGCTCTCATTGGCTATGATTTAAAGCACTGGAATCTTGCTTTCAATGTTCGTAACCTTACCAATAAAGAGTACGTTGCAAACTGTTCTTTTGGCAGCTGCTATTACGGTGAACCACGTCGTGCAATGCTGACGGCAACTTATCGCTGGTAGCGTGATAACCCGGAGAACGTATCCCGGGTCATCTCAAGAATACTCATGCTTAACACAGTAGACTGTATTCCAGAATATGCATAGGCTCACCGCATGCATGCCTGTGGTAAGGGTTTTTATCATGGATATCATTAGCAAAAACACAAGTTGCTCTCAGAAAATTCAGACAATCTTTCCAATAAACTAGAATCAAATTTATCTAATAAAAAAACCTGCATTCAGCAGGTTTTTTTATTACAAGTTAATTCGATAACTTTATTAGCTAAAGCCTAGTTTCCGACAATATACTTATCTTTTTTAAAGCCTTGAGCACTAGTCTCCTGATACTGACGGGATTTTATGTATGCTCAAATCCGCACCATCAAACTCTGACTCTTTATCCAGGCGGATACCAACCAAGGCTTTCAGCAATCCATAGACAATACCGCCGCCTATTAATGCAATGACAATACCGGCCAATGTGCCTATTAATTGACTGACGAAGCTGACGCCGCCCATACCACCTAAACTGGCGCTGCCAAAGATACCAGCTGCGATGCCACCCCAGGCGCCGCATAAACCATGCAATGGCCACACACCTAAGACATCATCAATTTTGAGGCGGTTTTGCGTCATGGTGAATGCCCAGACAAAAATGACACCTGCCACGCCGCCGGTGACCAGTGCGCCTAACGGGTGCATCACATCTGAACCGGCACAGACGGCGACCAGGCCAGCCAGGGGGCCGTTGTGTACAAAGCCGGGGTCGTTTTTACCCAGAATTAACGCAGCCAAGGTGCCTCCGGCCAGTGCCATGAGCGAGTTGACGGCGACCAGGCCGGAGATATTCTGGATGGACTGGGCGGACATCACGTTGAAGCCAAACCAACCTACGGTCAGTATCCAGGCGCCTAGCGCCAGAAACGGGATATTGGAAGGTGGATAAGCGTGCAATTTTCCCTCTTTGGTATAGCGACCGTTGCGGGCACCTAGCAGTATCACGGCTGCAAGGGCGATCCAGCCGCCCATGGCA
>DATHWT010000012.1:0-15058 GCA_035460345.1 Methylophilus sp.
GGCCCTAAAGGGGTTGGGGCATTGTATGTGCGTCGTAAACCACGTATCCGTATCGAAGCGCAAATGCACGGCGGTGGTCATGAACGCGGCATGCGTTCTGGCACGCTAGCCACCCACCAGATTGCGGGTATGGGTGAAGCTTTCCGGATCGCACATGAAGAAATGGCCAGTGAAAACGAGCGCATCCGTATCTTGCGTGACCGCTTGCTTCACGGCCTGCTGGATATCGAAGAAACTTATGTCAATGGCGACTTGGATCATAGAGTGCCGCATAACCTTAACGTCAGCTTTAACTTTGTTGAAGGTGAATCATTGATCATGGCGATTAAAGGCATTGCAGTGTCTTCCGGCTCTGCGTGTACTTCAGCCAGCCTGGAACCAAGCTACGTGCTGCGTGCACTGGGCCGTTCAGATGAGTTGGCACATAGTTCGATCCGTTTCAGCATTGGCCGTTTTACCACTGAAGCTGATGTCGATTACACGATAGATCTGTTGAAGAGCAAGATCGACAAGTTGCGTGAACTCTCGCCATTGTGGGAGATGTTCAAAGATGGCATAGATTTGTCCAAAGTAGAATGGGCAGAGCATTAAAAATTGATCTTTGACTGCCTGGCGTTGTTGTCGGATGGCTTGTTTAGAAACACTAAACCGCGCAATCTTCCGCCTAGCCAGACAATCAAATCTTCATTTTTTCAAAGAATGGAAGTTTAACTAAAGATTAAAAGGCGAAACAAAATCAAGGTGGTGAGGTGCATAAAGTACGTTCAGTACGGCAAGCCTAACCAACACAGAATTTGTGAAGCATTTTAATTTTCGAGGAGTGTGAGATGGCATATAGCGATAAAGTTTTAGACCACTACGAAAACCCACGTAACGTAGGTTCCCTGGACAAAAACGACCCGACAGTAGGCACCGGTATGGTGGGTGCACCTGCTTGCGGTGACGTGATGAAACTGCAAATCAAGGTCAACACGGCTGGCGTGATTGAAGACGCCAAGTTCAAGACCTATGGTTGCGGCTCTGCGATTGCTTCAAGCTCTTTAGTCACTGAGTGGCTAAAAGGTAAAACGCTGGACCAGGCACAGGAAATCAAGAATTCTGCGATTGCTGAAGAATTGGCCCTACCGCCAGTTAAAATCCACTGCTCAGTGCTGGCAGAAGATGCAATTAAATCTGCGATTGCTGACCTGAAATCCAAACAAGGTCATTAAGATGGCGATTACCCTGACAGAAACTGCGGCCCAACGCGTTGAGAAATTCCTTGCCAATCGTGGCAAAGGGATTGGTTTGCGCCTGGGCGTGAAAACCACCGGCTGTTCCGGCATGGCTTACACACTGGAATTTGTCGATGACATGCTGCCGGAAGACAGCATGTTTGAAAGCTTTGGCGTCAAAGTGATTGTGGACCCGAAAAGCCTGGTGTATATCGATGGTACCGAGCTGGATTTCACTAAAGAAGGCTTGAACGAAGGCTTCAAGTTTAACAACCCGAATGTGAAAGATGAGTGTGGCTGTGGTGAGTCATTCACGGTTTAGGCCGGGGATGATTTTCCTCGATCCTCTCACTCACCGGCTTTGGTTTACCCTTCAGTAGATTTTGCATAATCTTTTTTGCTTTTGCTGCTAACCATGCAAAATTACTTCGCCTTATTTCAGCTTCCACAGCAGTTCAATATTGAGTCAGCGACGCTGGATGCCAACTACCGAAAAGTGTTGGCTGAAGTGCATCCGGACAAATTTGTGAATGCTTCTCCGGCAACGCGCATGCAGTCGATGCAGCAGGCTACTTTAGCCAATGAAGCTTACCAGACGCTGAAACAGCCCACTGCGCGTGCACGTTACCTGCTACAGCTGGCAGGTGTGGCGACAGATGAAGAAAACAATACCGCCATGCCCGCGGATTTCCTGATGGCGCAAATGGAATGGCGTGAAGCGATGGATGATGCCAGGTTTGCCAAAGATATAGATGCTTTGGATGCGCTGTTGAAAGAAATGAAGTCACAAGCCAGAGTATTGCAACAGCAAGTGGCTGATGAAATCGAGCAGGTGCCCGCCCAGGCCGCCATGACAGTCCGCAAACTGCAGTTTATTGATAAAGTGAGCGAAGATGTGAATGCATTGATCGCTCAGTTGGAAGATTAAGTTTCATGGCTTTATTACAGATTTCCGAACCAGGTATGTCCCCTGCCCCGCATCAGCACAAGCTGGCGGTTGGCATAGACCTGGGTACGACCAACTCTCTTGTCGCAACCGTGCGCAGTGGCATGAGTACCGTTTTGCATGATGAACATGGTCATGCGCTGCTGCCCTCCGTGGTGCGTTATTTACAGGATGCCGTTATCGTTGGCCACGAGGCACAAGCTGCGCAAAGCCAGGACCCGGTGAATACCATCGTCTCAGTCAAACGTTTTATGGGACGCGCCTTGAACGACATCACAGACCGCGCACATATTCCCTATCACTTTGTGGAAAATGCCAGCTCTGAAGGCATACTGGAACTCAAAACTCGGGCTGGCTTGAAAAGCCCGGTCGAAATTTCAGCAGAGATTTTAAAAGCATTAAAAATTCGCGCCGAGAAAGCCTTAGGTGGCGAACTCACCGGCGTAGTAGTGACTGTACCTGCCTACTTTGACGATGCGCAGCGCCAGGCGACTAAAGATGCCGCCAGGCTGGCTGGCCTCAATGTATTGCGTTTACTGAATGAGCCTACCGCTGCCGCAGTCGCCTATGGCCTCGATAATGCCGCTGAAGGCATTTATGTCATCTACGACCTCGGCGGTGGTACGTTTGACATTTCTATTCTGCGCCTGAGCAAAGGCATTTTCGAAGTGCTGGCAACCAATGGTGACTCGGCATTAGGTGGCGATGATTTCGATCACCGCATTTACTGCTGGGTACTGGACCAGGTGCGCAGCAAAACCGATGATTTCAAACCGCTAACTGAAGCCGATACCCGTCTGCTGTTGACCAAATCACGTCAGGCCAAAGAATGGCTGACCGATAATCATGAAGCGAATATCCTGTGCAAGCTCAGCAATGGCGCACTAGTGGATGAAACGCTGACGGTGAACCAATTCATTACCCTGACCGAGAATCTGGTCAGCAAGACCCTGAGCCCTACCCGCAAAGCCATGCGCGATGCCGGCCTGAGCATGGAAGAGATCAACGGCGTCGTGCTGGTAGGGGGCGCCACACGCATGCCGCATATCCGTCATGCGGTGCAGGCGTTCTTCAAGCAGGAGCCGCTGACCAATCTGGACCCTGACAAAGTAGTCGCGCTGGGTGCGGCGATTCAAGCCAATGTGCTGGCAGGTAACCGTAGCGAAGAAGACTTATTGCTGCTGGACGTGACGCCACTGTCACTCGGGCTGGAAACCATGGGTGGACTGGTGGAAAAGGTCATTCCTCGCAATTCGACTTTACCGATTGCACGCGCGCAGGACTTTACTACCTATAAAGATGGCCAAACCGCGATGGCGATCCATGTTGTCCAAGGTGAACGTGAACTGGTCGCCGATTGTAGGTCGCTGGCACGTTTCGAGTTGCGTGGTATCCCGCCGATGGCTGCAGGTGCTGCGCGCATCCGGGTGACCTTTCAGGTTGATGCCGACGGCCTGCTTTCAGTCAGTGCGCGCGAACAGGCCAGCGGTGTTGAAGCCAATATCACTGTCAAACCTTCGTATGGCCTGAGCGAAGACCAGATTACAACCATGCTGAAAGACTCGTTTGGCGCGGCTGAAACTGACAAAGCTGCACGTATGCTGCGTGAAGCCACTGTCGATGCACATCGATTGATAGAAGCGATTCAGGCAGCCCTTGCAGAAGATGGCGCCTTAATCACACAAGACGAACGCGACAGCATACAAGCGCATCTGAAAACCCTGCACACCTTGTGCCTGGGCACCGATAGCCAAGCCATTAAACAAGGCACTGAAGCCTTAAATCACGCTACTGAAGATTTTGCTGCCAAACGTATGGATGCTTCTGTACAAAAAGCCCTCGCGGGTAAAAACCTGGACTCTCTGGAACTGTAATATGCCTAAAATCACCATCCTCCCGCACGCTGAACTTTGCCCTAAGGGCGCTGTGATTGAAGCAGAAAAAGGTACCTCCATTTGCGATGCATTACACAATAATGATATCGACATTGATAGTGCCTGCGGCGGCGTTTGTGCCTGTACCACTTGCCATGTGGTGGTGCGCGAAGGTTTTAAAACCTTGAACGAGATTGAAGAGGACGAAGAAGATATGCTGGATCGCGCCTGGGGCTTACAGCCCTTCTCGCGCCTGTCTTGCCAGGCTATTTTGCAAGAGGCCGATGTGACGGTGGAAATCCCTAAATACAGTATCAACCTGGCTAAAGAAGGCCATCAGTAATAAAAATGCATAATGAAAAAAGCCGATGTTTCGACATCGGCTTTTTTGTTTAATACGCCACTGCCTGGTTAGCCGACGTAAGTATCTTTCAGGAAATTCACCTTACCGTTAGAAATATCGTAAATGGCACCGACAATCGCAATTTGCTTACTGTGGATCATCTCATCGACGATATCGCTGCTGCGGATAATCGTATCTATCTGGTACCTGACATTCAACTCATTGATCTTTTCAACAAAGTCAGGGTTCTTGGAATTACGGTGTGTCGCATCAGCCACCGTTTTTTCATGACGGATAGCAGGTTTGATCAGGTTAATGATTTCGCCGATATGGCCGTCCTTGAAGTCATCACAAGCTGCTTTCACCGCTCCACAGGAAGTATGCCCCATCACCACGATCAGTTTGCTGCCCAGGTATTTGCTGGCAAATTCCAGACTGCCAATGGCTTTGTCGGAAGCGATATTTCCGGCAAGGCGCACACTGAAAATATCACCTAGCGCCTGGTCAAATAATAATTCCACTGGTGCGCGCGAATCACTGCAACTCAGGAAAGATGCAAACGGATGCTGCTTGTCTTTGGTGATTTGTATCAGTGCCTTGAAGTCTTTTGCATCTTCCACCTCTGAAGTGAAGCGTTGGTTACCTTCGACTAAAATATCCAGTGCCTCACGCGGCGTCATTTTGTCACGATCCAGTAATGGGTGTTTGTACATACAAATAATCCTCTATAAATTATTATTCTAGCAAGGCTAGTCAGCCCTGCTTCTCATTAATGCCCCAGCATATGCTTGGGCGGGTTAAACGCGATGGTTTCTACAGTAATGTTTTTCAATTTGGCATGCTGCTGGTAGCCATGAATAAACTCCACCACATCATAAGCAATCGCCTTGCAGTTAGTGCAATCGATCACCACTTTGCTATTGCGCGGAATCGCCTCCAGCACTTCCAGGATGCTAGCCTTGTTAAAGAAAGACACCTCTTCCGCCAATACCAGCTCAAAAACTTCCTGGCCGTCCTTGGTGGTGCGTGTTTGCTTGATGTAATGTGAGTTGCGGTAGCTGTGGTGCAAGGTGAAAAAGATGGCTACCACCAAACCCAGGCCGATACCGGTCAGCAAGTCGGTGAGTACAATGGCGATAATAGTCACAATGAATGGGATAAACTGTTCCCAGCCCAGGGCAAACTGTTGTTTAAACAAGCTCGGTTTGGCTAGTTTGTAACCCACCATAATCAGGATAGTGGCCAGGCTGGCAAGGGGAATCAGGTTCAGGAAACTGGCAATGGTAATGGCGCTGAGTAGTAACCAGAAACCATGCAGAATTGCGGATATTTTAGTCTGCGCGCCAAAAGTGATATTGGCACTACTGCGCACAATCACCTGGGTGACTGGCAAGCCACCGATTAATCCAGACACGATATTGCCCAGGCCTTGCGCTTTAAGCTCCCTGTTGGTCGGGGTGACACGTTTCAGGATGTCCAGCTTGTCGGTTGCTTCTACGCATAACAATGTTTCCAGGCTGGCTACTATCGCCATCACCAACGCAGTTTTAATCACCGCAGGCTGTGCAATCTGGCTGAAATCCGGGTGGGTAAAGAAACTGGTAAACTCACCCAAGCTACCCGCTACCGGCAATCGCACTATCTGGTCTTCAGCCAGCGAGAAATTCAGCCAGCCGCGCATAAAGGCAATATTGAAAAGAATGCCGACCAGTACCACCACGATAGGCCCTTGCAGCAACTGGAAAATCCTGTGTTTTTTAGTCAACACCGTATCCCACAGAAGCAGGATCGCGAAAGAGACTGCGGCAATCAACACTGCCCCTGGTGTTAAAAAATCCCATGCCTGCAAAATATCGCTGAAGGTATTGTGGCCGTCAAAGCCAAATGATTCATCCCCTTCATAATCAGCATCGTAGCCAAAGGCGTGTGGAATCTGTTTCAGGATAATCAGCAAGCCGATACCGGTCAGCATGCCTGTAATGACTGAAGACGGTACAAAGTAAGCAATGAATCCAGCTTTGAACTGCCCCAGTAAAAACTGGAAAATACCCGCCAGTACTACGGCAGCCAAAAACACTTCATAAGAACCAAGATTGCCAATCGCGGCCATCACAATCACGGCCAGGCCAGCTGCCGGGCCACTTACGCCCAATTGCGAGCCGCTGGCCAGGCCAACCACGATACCGCCGACAATACCGGCAATCACACCCGAAAACAATGGCGCGCCGGAAGCCAGCGCAATGCCCAGGCAAAGTGGCAATGCAACAAAGAAAACAACAATTGAAGCCGGCAAGTCCCGGTTCAAATGTTTAAACAGGTCGAAAAAACTCGACCCTGAGGGTGTAGCGGACATAGTGTAATTCCTTCTCAGATGAAACAATCTTTTGTTATATTATTATTGGTGATTATAATTAAATTTTATGTTTATGCCACATACACAAAACCCCGCACGCATGCGGGGTGGGTGGAACACTAAGACTAGTTTCAATTCTCATTAATTTGAATATTTATTTAGTCTCTTGGTGTATCAGCTACGTAAGGACGTCTACCGATAAAGTTTAAACGCAGCTGATCGTGTTTATCAAACCCTTTATCCGGTTTGTCAGTCACAATACCTGCACCCTCCCATTTATCTTCAGCGCTCTGTTGTTTGGCAACAGGTGCTTTGCTGTAAGGACGCTGGCTGCTGAAGTTCTTGTGATGCAAAGTACGCACACCATTATCCTGCTCTTGTGTTTCATCCGCATGAACATTCGCTACCAAACCGAATGAAACTAATACTACCAATAATAATTTGCTCATTTCATACTCCTTTATCATTTTATCCGTCACACAGTCTTCATGCACCTTACATAAGGGCTGGCAATATTATGTGCCAGCAACCTTACGCGACTCTGACTACAGTGGGCGTTTGCCGATCGAATGCATTCTCAATAATTGCAGGTGTTTTTCTTTCTGTTCCTGGCCGGCTGTCATTGAAGCACCCTCCCAGCCTTGTTCGGAAGCCGGCTTGTTAGCTACCACCACCGGTGCCTGATAAGGCCTTCTGCTCAGGGATTGGTGATGATGGACTTTAGATTCAACCGCCACTTCTTCATCCTGTGCATGTACTGGCAAAACAGCTACCAGACCAAATACCATTGCTACTGCAGCATATACGTTACGCATGTTGTTTCTCCTATTCATTGTTTGTTGGACACTCATTGTTGGTTTGTGTTTTAACTGATTCATCATGGTTCGCATTTTGCACCGATGAAAGCAACAAAAAATCTACCGATATAGGTAGTTCGGTATATACTTAACGGCATATGCCGAATGACAGCCCCACCCCTTCAGCCGAGAGTGCATTTGCCCTGCGTAGCGCCCTGAAACAAAACCAGGCGCAAATGGCGCAGGACAAACTGTTTGAAAAATTTGGACAACAATTATTCGTTTCCGGCTGGTCCACCGAGTTACTGCAATGGTTACTGGATGAAATCTGCCTGCAATTTGGTGCGCAGCATGGCTTGATCAGCCAGCAACACGGTGGTGCATTGAAGATCCTGGCGCAGCGTGGCAAAACCTTTCCCGTCGGTGCGCGCATTCCCATGCTGGGTGTGCTGGGACAATGGCTAAAAGAGCCCATCCGTTTTGAAGTGCATTCGCAATTTGTGCCCAGCTTATGGACGCTGCCTACCCCGATTGAGCCGAATACGCTTTGCTATCACCTGCCTATCGCCTGCCAGCAACGTGCGGTAGGTTTACTGGCGCTGGTCACCGGCAACCCTTTAAGCAATAACAGCCTGCAAATTCTGTATAGCCTGTGCGGCTTGCTGGGCTTTGCCTTGTATGGCCAGGCCCAGGCGACCAGTGTGATTGATGACAGCTATATGCAAAAACTCACGCCGCGTGAGCGCGAGGTATTCGCTTTGTTGCCTTCTGGCGCAAGCAATGCCCTGCTGGCCGCCAAACTCGGCATCTCTCCCGGCACGGTCAAAATCCACATTGAGCGTATTCTCAGCAAGCTGGATTTAAATGACAGAACCCAGGCTGCGGTCAAGGCCGTGGAAGCGGGATTTAAAAGCGATGGATTGTGATGAGTGATATGGCTTTCCGTCACCTAAAGGCATTTAGTTACTTAAACCAATTGTGGCAGGATGCGCCTTTGACGATCAAGGGCATTATATTAAACACCCTGCCATTGACCGTGTTGCTGGCTTCACTGGCCCTGATTTTTGAAAGTGAGCAACAGGCAGCCTTGCTGGAAAGACGCGTGCAGAATGCCTTGCAGATTCAGCAAGATATCCAGACCCTGCAAACACAATTGCTGGAAGCCTCCACCGGCGTACGCGATTACCTGCTGACGGATAACAGCCAGTTCCTTTCCGGCTATGAAAGTGCCAAACAAGCCATGCCGCAGTTGCTCAGCTCCCTGGAACTGCGCCTGGATGACCAGGCACAACAGAAATTGCTGCTGGTGATACACCCGCTGGTACAAAAAAACCTGAATGACCTGGCGGCGCTGGCGAGCAATACCGAGAAAGAAGCCAATGAAGAACTGATACACAAATTCAGTTCGCAAGGCGCAGCGCTGAATCAGCTGCGCACCCACCTGGACCAGATGAGTTTGCGCGAGTCAAGGATTGTTGACCAGGATAAAAAAGAAGTGATTTATGAGCGTAAACGTAACCTGCGTATCACTTTGATGGCTGTGATTGCAGGTGTATTTGGTTCGCTGCTGGGCGTATGGGTGTTCACGCAGACGATTGTGGCACGCGTGAGGACGATACGTGACAGTGCCATTCATTTAGTCAAAAGCGAACCGCTGGCATTGCCCAGTATCAGCCAGGATGAGCTCGGCGAACTGACCATGGAACTGGAGCATGCCTCGCAATTACTGAAAAAAAGTGCGCAGGAAGCCCATCAGGCAAGAGTGGAGGCAGAAGAAGCCAGTGCCGCCAAAAGCAATTTTCTTTCTCGCACCAGCCACGAACTGCGCACCCCGCTCAATGCAATTCTAGGATTCGCGCAGATCCTGGAAAATGACTTGCCGGATGGCCGCCAGAAGGACAGCGCCACCCTGATACACAATGCCGGCCAGCATTTGCTGAAACTGATTAATGAGGTGCTGGATATTTCGCGGATTGAAAGTGGCGATATCGGCATGTCTATGGAGGTCATTGCGCTCAATCCCTTGCTGGAAGAGGCTTACCATTACCTCAAGCCGCTGGAAAAAGTCCGTGACATGAATATGGAAACGCACTTTGAACCTGGGTTGAAGGTACGTGCCGACCGCCAGCGTTTGTTGCAAGTGATTTTAAACCTGCTGGCAAATGCGCTGAAATACGGCCCGGAAAATACGCAGGTAACTGTGACCGCTTATCGCGAAAACGGCCAGGTGCGGGTGGAAGTGCAGGACCAGGGTAAAGGAATCCCGCCAGAGCACCGCTCACGCCTGTTTACCCCGTTTGATCGCCTGGGTGCAGAACGCACGGTGACCGAAGGCACCGGCCTGGGCCTGGTACTCAGCAAACAGCTGATGGATGCCATGGGCGGTCAGATTGGCGTGGCGGAAGATAAAAGCATGTTCTGGTTCAGCCTGCCAGCCAGTCAAGCTGACCTGCAGATACAGGATTCCTCAGAAGCCGCAGCCGAGCTGAATGTACAGGTATCGGTAAGTGCGTCGTCGCGCAAACGCCATATTCTGTACGTGGAAGACAACGCCAGTAACCAGGCGCTGATGGAAGCCATCATGACCAAACATCGTCATATCAAGTTGCATATTGCCGCCAGCCTGCAGGAAAGCATGGTCTGGCTGCGCGACATGACGCCTGACATGTTGTTGCTGGATTTAAACCTGCCTGACGGCTCCGGAGAATCGCTCATCCAGCATATCCAGTCGACGCGGGATAATCTGCGTGATATTCCACTGGTGATACTGAGCGCTGATGCCTTGCCGGAAACGGTACAGCGTCTGAACACGCTGGGAATTACCCATTATTTTACCAAGCCGTTAAACGTCGCCACGTTTAACCAGTTATTGTTAAAACTTTTGCCAGCACCCAGGCAATGAGTATTGAAGACTATTAAACATCATGAATATTGAACAATTACGCGCCTCCAAAATCCTGATTATTGATGATGCCGAAGCCAACCTGAGATTATTGGAAGAACTGCTGACCAAAGAAGGCTTTGAGCAGGTGATCAGCACCACAGACTCCACGAAAACCATGGACCTGGTGAATGCCTTTCAGCCGGATTTAATCTTGCTGGATTTGATGATGCCGGTACTGGATGGTTTTGCCGTACTCGACCAGTTATCCCACCATCTTGGCCCGAATGAATACCTGCCGGTACTGGTCCTGACTGCCGACGCCACTATTGCGACACGGCGCAAAGCTCTGGCACTGGGCGCAAAAGACTTTTTAACCAAGCCGTTTGACCCAATGGAAGCGATGCTGCGCGTCTGGATATTGCTGGAAACGCGCTGGCTATTTACCCAACTCAAACAACATCAACCCAACCTGCAAATGCCAGGCTACTCCTGATGAGATTGGTTAACCTGGGTTACGGGATTAAAGGGTAGAGCGCCTGCTGATATATTGCAAACTTGAAGGTTTGCCTGCCTGCTGGTGTATTGCATTCGACTGCAAGCTGGCACCTTCCCAAGCCTGATCTGCTTTCACACTCAAGGCCTGCACTACTACTGCCCTTCTGGCGATATTCTGATTCACATTCGCCTGGTCCGCCCACACTGATCCGGCAAATAACAATCCGGCCAAGCCGATTACGTAACCCGCTTTCACTGTTTTCATCGTACGCTCCTTTGAATGATACTTCGGTAACCCCGCCTTCAGCAGACGGATGTGGCTACCTTAGCGCGATTGCCTTACAGCAGGCTTTCGCCGCTTTATTTGATGAATGGCAAGCTGATATGCCTGGGATTGATATTGTTTTGGCTGATGGTTATGACTAGGATTCAGCTTGAATTAAGGCATGACCGCTATCGTGATGATTCGATAACTTTAAAATGGAGATCAAGATGAAAAACCTTATTCAGACATCCAGCCGTGTACTTATGCTCAGCCTGCTTTGCGGTATGCTGGCCAGCCAGCCTGTCATGGCCGATGATGACGATGGCGACGACATTCAGAAAATGACCGAAACAGCAAAAGCGTTTGGTTTTATTTCCTGGGAAGATGCAAAAAGCAAAGCATTAGTGGCCAAGCCTGGTGTGGTCAAGGAAGTAGAGCTGGAACGCCGTAAATTCAAATCCGGCTGGGATTACGAAGTGGAGATTGTGGATGCCGATGGTGCTGAATGGGAAGTCTATATTGACGCTAAAACCGGTAAAGTGAACAGTGTGAACCGCGACTGGTTTTAATCACTGGTTTTAATCACTGCTTCACAAATCACTACAAGTCATCTCATGCCTGCATTATGCAGGCATGAGCGTTAGCTGAATCCGTAAACCACCTAGCCGTGCAGAATGATCCAGGGCAATGGTGCCATGATAGTGCTGCACGATATCCTGCACGATCGCCAGGCCCAGACCACTTCCCGGTTTGGATTCATCCATACGCATACCGCGCTGCAACAAACTCTCCAGCTCAGGCGCGCTACTGCCGGGCCCGTCATCTTCCACGGTAATGGTAATGCCATGCTGAGCGGTGATATTTAATAGCACCTGGCCGCGACACCATTTAAAGGCGTTATCCAGCAGGTTGCCCAGCAGCTCCAGCATATCTTCGCGGTCTATCATCAGCCTGGTCTGCGCATCATGCTGCCAGGCAAAAGCCACCTGTTTTTCGCTATAAATTTTTTGCAACGTGACCACTAATTTTGGCACTTCGATTTCCAGGTCAGTCTGCTGGCTGGTATAGACATCGCCCATCAGGCGGGCACGTTTCAACTCACGTTCCACATCCTGGTGTATCTCTTCCGCACAGGCTTTCATTGACTGCCTTAGTTGCGATATGCCAATCCTGGACTCACTATCGAACAATAGATTCAAATGCGCCAGCCTGGTTTTAAGTGCATGGGCGAGGTTGCCTATCGACAGGCGGGAGCGCTTGGTTTTCTGGCTGGCGCTTTTCAGGATACGGTTGAACTCATTGACCAGCGGCATCACTTCCGCCGGGCCAATGGCACTGATCTGCTGCAACTCGCCGCTGGCGACCCGCGCCAGGTTATCTTTGATCTCCTGTAGTGGATTCAAGCTATTCAGCACAATCCAGCGCTGCAAAGCTAGCAATGCCAGCAGCCCGAGCAAAGATAATGCACCATAGATAGCATGAAACACTCGCAAACTGTGCTGAAAATCGACCAGGCTTTCAGCGATATAGATGGTGATATCCCGCTGCTGTTTGCGATAACCATGACCCAATAACAACAAGGGCTGCTCCTCAGGCCCGGTGACATGTGTCACCTGTTGTTGCCCCACGGCTAGCGCTGCCACCGGCAGGCTGACATCCCAGGCCGAACGCGACTGGAGTTTATGTGCTTCATCCGTCATCACGACAAAATACCGCCCGGAAAACGGGCGCTGGTAACTGGCGGTCACCAGACGCTGCTCGACTACCGGCTGGCCGCGGCTATTAACGGTCACGCCCGCCAGCAGGCCTTCGGCTTCCTGCTGCATTCGTTCTTTCAACTGCGACTGGATCAAGTAGTCTATGGTGTATGTCACGACCACCCATTGCAGCGTCAGCAGCCCGACCAGGCTAAGCGTCAGGCCTAGTGTAAGCTGTTTGCGCAGCGACTTCACGCGCGATGACTTTCAAAGGCCGGACTAGCGGAACCCAGGCTGCCAAACACATAGCCTTGTCCACGCCTTGTCTGGATTCTATCTGTGCCTACTTTCTGTCGCAGGCGGTTCACATACACTTCAATCACGTTGCTGTCTTTATCTTCATCATAGGCATATACATGTTCGGTCAGTTCGCTTTTTGACAGTATCCGCCCCGGGTGCAGCATGAAATAGCGCAGCAGGCGGAATTCCGTCCCGGTTAATGCGTAAGACTCTGTGCCCTGCCATACGGTTTGCGTATGCTCATCCAGGCGCAGGCCTTCGAGGGCAAGCTCGCCGGTGACCAAGCCTATGCTGCGCTTGTGCACCGCACCGATACGGGCCAGCAGTTCTTCGATATGGAATGGCTTGGTCACATAGTCATCAGCGCCCAGGTTAAAGGCTTCGACTTTCTCCTGCCAGCTACTGCGTGCCGTCAACACGATCACCGGCATACTCCGCCCTTCCTCACGCCAGGCAGCCAGTACCTGCAGGCCATTCAGCCCCGGCAACCCAATATCAAGGATAGCCACATCATAGGGCTCCAGGCTACCCTGTATCCTGGCTTCGTTGCCTTCCTGTATCCAGTCGCTGGCATAGCCGGCGGCTTTCAGCGCCTGCTGCACACTGGCACCAAGCAATGCATCATCCTCCACCAGCAACAAACGCATCAGTCATCCAGCTCGATTTTAAGCAGCTGGCCGGTTTTGGCGTCCAGCTTGAGTTCCCACACCTGGCTACGCGCATCCAGGATCTCGACTTCATACAGGTAGCGGCCATGCTTCTTTTCCAGCTCTACCTCAAGGATCTCGCCTGGTTTGTGCGATTTTGCCAGTCTGGAGATTTTCTCCAGGCTCAGGATTTGTCCTTTGGCAGCGAGCTGGCCGGCGATAGTCGGGCTTTCACCAGAACCTGCTTGGGGCAGCAGCCAGCCGGTGCCTGCCAGGCTAAAACAAATTAAACACGCCATCATCACGCGAGAGATGGTCCGGGACCTGCGCATATCACTCCTCAGTACTTCATATCAAGATCAACGCCTAAAAGTGTAACAGGATTAGGATTAAACCAAGCTGAATAAGCTTGTGCATGAGCGCATTCGTCCCCATTTCAAGCGGGTGCCGCTTTCGTTTTACAGCAAAAAATACATACGAACCTGCACGTAAACGTTACAATAACGAATTGGAGATTCAAATTATTTCGTCAGTCAACACCATGCAATTCCTCACTCATAGTTCCAGCGCCAGGCTACCGACCCAGTATGGCGATTTTGACCTGCACGTATTCCATGACAGCCGGACCGATGTTGAACATATTGCACTGACCTGCGGTGACATTACGCGTTCACAGAATCCATTGGTTCGCGTGCATTCCGAATGCCTGACCGGTGATGTATTCGCCTCCACCCGCTGCGATTGCGGTGAACAACTGCACCATGCACAACGGCTGATCCAGGAACACGGCCATGGGCTGGTGCTATACCTGAAAAACCATGAAGGCCGCGGCATAGGCCTCAGCAACAAAATGCGGGCGTATGCTCTGCAAGACCAGGGCCTAGATACAGTAGAAGCCAATGAAGCACTTGGACTGCCGGTGGATAGCCGCAGCTACGAAGCGGCATCAGAAATGCTGTCGTTCTTTGAAATCAATTCTGTGCGCCTGCTGACCAATAATTCCGGCAAACGCTCGGCGCTGGAAACACTGGGCATCAGCGTGCACCAGCAAGTGCCGTTGCTGACAGAACCCACGCTGGAAAACCTGAAATACCTGCAAACAAAATCGATCAAGTTAGGCCATATTATCCCTGACCTGATGGGATAACACACTAGGCGCACAGGCCGCGCTTAGTGCTTGATGCTGTACTCCAATACGGTTATAAGCATTCAATTAAATATTATAAACGCGACCAAACACCAG
>DATHWT010000013.1:0-4883 GCA_035460345.1 Methylophilus sp.
GTGCATGCGGTTGAAGCAGCGCAGGAATGTGGATTTACCACAGCCTGAAGGGCCAATCAGCGCAGTGATCTTGTTCTCGTACAAAGGCATGGAAATACCTTTGAGTGCGCGGGCGCCATTGCTATAAAAGAAGTTTAAATCTCGTGCTTCGGCTTTAATCGGGGTCGTTATTGTGGCCATGATATTTTCTAAATCCTGTGTGGCATTACCATTTAATATTTTTACGAATTTTGTAGCGTAACCAGATCGCGCCACCGTTCATCAACAAGGTGACAACAATAATCAGCGCGCCAGTAGCGGCCGCATTGACGTGAAATGCATGGTCAGGGCGCGACAGCCAGTTAAACATTTGAATCGGCATCACAGTGAACCCGGAAGATAGCCATTCAAAGTTTAAAAACGGCGGTTCCGATGTGATGGGTGAGGGCGGCAGGAACGCAATAAACGTCAGCGCACCAATCGTGATAATAGGGGCTGTTTCACCGAGTGCGCGGGACATACCAATAATCACACCGGTCAAAATACCGCCATAAGAATACTTGAAGACATGGTCGTAAACCACTTGCCACTTGGTCGCACCTACACCATAAGCGGCTTCGCGAATGGAGACGGGAATCGCGCGGATCGCCTCACGAGTAGACACAATCACAATTGGCAGAATCAACAGGCCCAAGGTTAAACCAGCGGTGAGGATGCTTTGGCCGAAACCCAGGATGTATACAAACAAGCCCAGTGCCAGCAAACCATAAATAATGGAAGGCACACCCGCCAGATTGGATACATTGATTTCAATCAGGTCGGTAAACCAGTTTTTCGGCGCATATTCTTCCAGATACAAACCTGCGGCAACCCCGACAGGGACTGCGGAGAGGAAAGTCACTGCCATTACCAGCATTGAACCAACCCATGCCGAAAGTAAACCAGCACGCGCTGCACGACGAGAGGGGAATTCAGTTAAAAACTCAAGGTTGAATTTTGGGTAACCATCGGCAATCAATTGCCAGAATAGCAACATTAAAGTCATCAGACCAAACATCAGGCATAACAGCCCCAGTACTGCAAACAGGGTGTCATTACGCTTGTGGCGTTTGATCATGGCGCGCACTTCGCCCAGATTTTCAAGTACAGAAGCTCTATGTTCCATGTGGTGTCTTTCCTGCTTCTTCCGGTAGGTCGGCTAGCCGCAGTGTATCGTTGTTATGTGTCATTATTGAGTCAGCGTGCAAGGCAAGCATTAGTAATTTTCGCGGTAACGCTTACGTACCCAGTGGCCAATGATGTTGAAGGACAATGTCATTGCCATCAGCACCAGGCCCGCCGCAAAAATACTTTGATAGCCTATGCTGCCATGCGGCAAATCGCCCATCGCCACCTGCACAATATAAGCAGTAATAGTCGCCGCGCTTTCGAGCGGATTGAACGTCAAATTAGGTTGCTGGCCAGCGGCAATTGCTACCACCATGGTTTCACCTACTGCGCGCGAGATAGCCAGAATGTAGGCAGCCACGATTCCGGAGATAGCCGCAGGCGTGACCACTTTCACTGCGGTCTGGAAACGCGTGGCACCCATGGCATAAGAGCCTTCACGCATGCTCATGGGCACAGCGCGCATGGCATCTTCAGACAATGAGGCAATGTAAGGAATAATCATAATACCCATCACAATACCGGCGCCCAGCATGTTGAAGCTTGGCAGGTCAGGGTAAATGGATTGCAATAATGGTGTGACAAAGAACAGGGCGAAATAACCAAACACCACAGTCGGTACCCCGACCAGTAGCTCAAGGATAGGTTTTACGATTTCGCGGGTTTTGTGTGTAGCAAACTCAGAAAGGAAAATCGCTGACACAGTGCCTATCGGTACAGCCACTGCCAGGGCAATCGCAGAAGTCGTTAAAGTACCGGATACCAGTGGCATGATGCCATAGTGCGCATCTTCAAACAGCGGCGTCCATTCGGTATCGGTAAAAAACTCAACCACAGACACCGTTTTAAAGAAACTCAGTGATTCATAAAGCAGTACGCCCACAATGGCAAAGGTCGTCGCTACGGCCACCAGTGCCGCCATCATCAGTATCAGTTCAATAATACGTTCTTTGACGTTTCTACGGATGTTTTTAGCCAGTCTGGGGCTGATGGGCAGTTCCACGGGTGCTTGCATTGCTTGAGTCGCCATAGTGATGATCTGTCAGGGTGAGAATTTTAGCGGATAATCCGCGCTACAGGCCGATTAGTGACGAAAAAAGGGGCTTGCTCAGCCCCTTTGATCATTACTTGATTCGGGATAACAGGTCAGTAATCTTGATGCCGACTTCTGAAGTACCGTTAAAACCCGTGCCTGGTTTCATCGCTTTGAAATGCGTTTTTACCGCATCGTAGTCTTCTTTAGGCAGTGGTACATATTTCACTTCTTTCACCAGCTCTGGTGCATTTTCCAGGTAGAAGTTAATGAAAGCTTTCACTTCCGGTTTGAATGCGGCTGAAGTCGCGTTCACATAAATGAACAGCGGGCGTGCCAGTGGCTGGTAAGTACCATCCATCACCGTGGCTTCAGAAGGCAATACAGGTTTGCCGCCTTCTTTGGCAACGATAGGCACCGCTCTCAGTTTGTCTGCATTTTCCAGGTAGTAAGCCAGGCCAAAGTAAGCCAAACCGCCGACGTTACCTGACACACCTTGTACCAGGACGTTGTCATCTTCTGAAGGTGTGTAGTCTTTACGGCTGGCTTTGGCTTTGCCATTCACCGCTTCAGTAAAGTAATCAAAGGTACCTGACGAAGTACCTGGACCGTACAGGTTCAAGGCTTTGTCCGGGAAAGTCGCATTCACTTGCTTCCAGTTTTTAACGGAAGAGTTTGGCTCCCAGATTTTTTTCAGTTCAGCGACTGTCAGTTGTTTTACCCAGTCATTCTTGCCGTTCACGACTACCGTCAACGCATCGTAAGCCACTGGCAATTCGATAAACTGCACGCCACCTTCTTTACACAGGTCGATTTCTTTTTGTGTAATCGGGCGTGAAGCATCAGAGATGTCGGTTTCGCCACGGCAGAATTTTTTGAAACCACCACCCGTGCCTGATTCACCCACAGTCACTTTAATGCCTTTGGTGCGCTGAAACTCTTCAGCGACAGCTTCGGTAATCGGGTACACAGTGCTGGAACCGTCGATTTTAATAATCTTGTCGGCTGCGGTAGCTGTGTGAGAAAAGCTGAATGCTTGCACAATCAGCGAGGCGATTAAAGTCGTGCGGAACAGCTGGGTATTCATTTATACACTCCTGTGTGTGGTGTTATCTTGCAATGCGTGAATCTTAGAAACTTTATATGACAGAAATGTGACAAAAAATAAAAAAGGCGCACCAGGCGCCTCTTTTTCATGACATTTTTCTTACAACACGCTTTCACCAATATGGTAGGCGATCGCTGCCATGATCGCTGCACAGGGGATAGTCAGCACCCAGGCCCAGACAATGCGTGATGCCAGGCCCCAGCGCACCGCTGTCATACGACGGGATAGTCCGACCCCGACAATGGCGCCAGTAATGGTGTGGGTAGTAGAAACCGGTATGCCGAGGCTGGTGGCCAGGAACAAAGCGATGGAGCCTGAGGTTTGCGCTGCAAAGCCGCCAGTAGGGCGTATTTTGGTGATGCCCATGCCCATGGTGCGTACGATGCGCCAGCCGCCAAACAAGGTGCCCAGGCCCATCGCCAGCTGACAGGCGATGACCACCCAGAACGGCACATGGAAGTCGCCTTGCAGGTAGCCGTTGGCAAATAGCAATACTGTGATGATACCCATGGTTTTTTGCGCGTCATTGGCACCGTGTCCCAGGCTGAACAATGACGATGAAATGAACTGCATCTTATTGAAGCGGCTTTCGATTTTGTAAGGCGAAGAGCGCTGGAATAGCCACATGATGCCTATCGATAACAGCAATGCCAGCAACATGCCGAACAGCGGTGACAGGATGATCGCGATACCGGTGCTGATCAGCTTGCTACCGATAATCACACCTTTAGTCCCTGAATGAGCCATGCCTGCACCGATCAAACCGCCAATCAGCGCGTGTGAAGACGATGAAGGTATCCCGAACCACCAGGTGATGACATTCCAGGCAATCGCGCCAAACAGGGCGCCAAAGATAATGGTGTTGTTGACGATATTGGGGTCTATGATGCCTTTACCTACCGTGTCTGCCACATGCAAACCAAAAAACAGGAAAGCGACAAAATTGAAAAAGGCGGCCCAGATCACCGCGGCTTGCGGTGTCAGCAAGCGGGTGGAAACCATTAATGCGATTGAATTGGCAGCATCATGAAAGCCATTCATAAAATCAAAGATCAGGGCGACGAAGACTAGCACCGCCATGACGATTATCACGTGATCCATGATTGTGTTCCTTAGATTCGTTCCAACACTACGCCGTGAATCACATCCGCGACATCCTCACAGCTATCCACTGCCTCTTCGAACAGATCATACAATTGCTTGGAACGAATCAGGGTGCGTGCATCGTGGTCTTCGGCAAACAGCCTGTGCATGCCGGAACGCATGATATGGTCCGCTTCGCCTTCTATGGTGCTGATTTCTTCACAGGTGCGCAAAATGCGCTCGGCATTTTTCATGTCAGAAAGCATATGCACGGCATCGCGTACTTTTTCAGCAGCGCGTAACAGGATTTGTGCCAGCGCCACCATTTCAGGGGTGAATTTGCTATGGCCGTAGATTTCCGCACTCTGCGGAATCGCTTCCATATAATCAATGATGTCATCCAGCGCCATCGCCAGTTCGCGGATTTCTCGGCGGTCAAACGGGGTAATAAAGGTCTTGTGCAGGGAGAGCAGAATCTCTTTGGTATATTCGTCCGCTTCGGATTCAATTTTG
>DATHWT010000014.1:0-4466 GCA_035460345.1 Methylophilus sp.
CAATCATTTTACAAGGGCCACACCACTCTGCCCAGTAATCAACCAGTACGGGAACCGTAGATTGTAAAACTTCCTGTTCAAAGCTGGCATCGCTTAAATGGGTAATGTTGTCGCTCATTATTGCCTCGTAAGAATGGGTGGAGAATAGATAGAGTGGGATTAAACAGAATAATTCTGATAATTGGTACTAAAAATTGTTTGGCTTATATTGTTTGAATTAGTAATTTGCTGAAAATATGAAATTACTAAATGTGTTTGCGATAAGTATAGCAACACATTTCCAGCAGAATCAAGTCTTTTTCTATACATATACTATGATGGGATTGATAGTGTGGTTTTCAAGAGCAGACAGTTAATATCGACTGATGATATTTAATGAAACATAACATATACAGGCATTGGATCATTGGCTTGCTGGGATTGCTGTGGGTGAATAGCCTGCTGGCCGGGCAATCCGCCACTTGGGTTATGAAGGACATGACAGGTAAGCCACATCAGTTGTCTCTGTATAAAGGCAAGTGGCTGGTGGTTAATTATTGGGCGCCGTGGTGCCCGCCCTGCCTGGAAGAGATGCCGGAACTGGTGGCATTTTATGATGAGCACAAACAGCAGAATGTGATGGTGATAGGCGTTGCCGTGCAGTATGAAAGTGAAAAGTCGGTCAGGGATTTTTCTGAGGACATGCTGATTTCGTACCCGATTATTTTAGGTGACGCACAAAAAAAACCAGTGCCGCAGCCTGAAGTTCTGCCTACTACTTATATATACCATCCTGATGGTCGGCTGTATAAAGTGAAACGCGGCGCTGTCAGCAAACACTGGCTAGAGCAGTTGCTGAAAGAAGCCGCGTCGATACCTGCGGACAGGTAGACTAGGACTCGATAGTCACCGCTTCACCAGCCGGATTGATGATGCTGAGCTGGTTTTCCTTGGCGAACTGAATCAGTTGCTCAAAGCCTTCAGGGTTCACCTGCTTCAATTTCATATCTACCGACAGGCTGCGCACATTATTCACCAGTTTGGGTTTTAGATAAGGCGAGTAGCGTAATTTCTTGTCAACGCCAAAGCTGGCGTAAGTGCTGCACATGCGGTCGACCCAATCGCTGGGGCGAAAGGGTTTTCCGGCAAGTGTAATGCCTTGAATGATAATTTCCTGGTCTTCCATTCAGTTTCCTTAAAGCTCGGCTATTAAAAATTTATTTGTTGTATTCAAAGACTTTAACCACTTTGGTGACGCCTTCAGTCGTCCTGGCGATTTCCACCGCATCGGTGGCTTCTTTTTCAGATACGATCCCCATCAAGTAGACCACGCTCGCTTCGGTCACTACTTTTACGACGTTGGCCGGGAACAGGTTTTCACTGAGGAAACGTGCTTTCACCTTGGTGGTGATGTAAGCGTCGTTGCTGCGATCACTGATAGATGAAGTGAAGCCGACTGTGATGGCGTTATGGATATCACGCACATTGGGAATCTCGCGTGTCAGCGTTTCGGCCTGCGTTTGCTGGCCTGCATTTGGCACTTCACCGGTCAACAGCACAATGCGGTTATAACTGGTCACATTGATGTGTGAAGACTTATCCATGTATTGGGAAATACGTTTCAAGGTTTTAAGTTCGATGTTTTCATCTTCGACATAAATACCGGAAGAGCGACGGTCTGCTGCCATGGCACCGCCCGCTGCGGCACCGCCGACGATCGCGGGGAAACAGCCGCTCAGCTGTGTGCTGATCAACAACATGGCGATGACGGAGATTTTTTTGGCGTGAATTTTTTGCTTCATGAGGTTCCTTGTTGTACGGTAAAAACTTAGGTTCACGTGACAGACCGTGAAGATGTGTAGTGTGACAGCAGGTAATAAATAAAATTCTACGCTTTTTATGTGTCGATTGCATTACGAATCCAGTTGGGTGACTCGTAGCGTGCATTATCAAATAGCACCACATCAAAACGGCACGGGCTGCTGGAAGCCAGATTTTGCAAGTAATGCTGGGCAGCGCGTATGAGTTTTTGCTGTTTGTGCGGATGGATGCTGTCGGCGGCGCTGGTGAATTTCAGGTTGCTTCGCAGCCTGACCTCCACAAACACCAGGGACTGCTGGTCGCGCATGATCAGATCGATTTCGCCAAAGCGGCAGCTATAGTTTTGTTCCACCAGGATCAGGCCTTGCTGTTTGAGAAACCTGGCCGCCGCCGCTTCAGCCGCAATGCCTTTATTGTTCAGGTTAAGCTTCATTTTGCCGGGCTCGTGTGGTTGATGGTATGCGTTTCTTAAATCCCTGATTCTGTTGCGCCTGCTTCTATATTACTTAGCGAAACGTCCTCTATGCCTTAAAATAGCGGCATGAATGAATCGGGTACATTATATGTGGTGGCGACACCGATCGGCAATTTGGGGGATATTACTCTGCGCGCGCTGGAGACCCTGAAGCAGGTGGATGCGATTGCAGCAGAAGACACCCGGCATAGCGTAGGCTTGTTGCGGCATTTTGGCATCAGCAAACCCTTGATCGCAGTGCATGAGCATAACGAACAGCATTCGGCTGAGGCCTTGCTCAAGCGTTTGCAGGCCGGGGAGTCTATTGCGCTGGTAACAGATGCGGGTACTCCGGCCGTGAGTGATCCCGGTGCGGTGGTGGTGCAGGCCGTGCGTGCTGCAGGGTTGAAAGTCGTGCCTATCCCTGGTGCCAGTGCTGTGATCGCAGCGTTATCGGCATCCGGCATCACCCAATCCGGTTTCTGCTTTGAGGGATTTTTGCCTGCCAGCGGCTCGCAACGCCGCAAACGGCTGGAAACGCTAAAAGCCATCCCGGGGACATTGGTATTGTATGAAGCGCCGCACCGCATTGTCGAATGTGTGCAAGACCTGCAAACGATATTTGGCGACGAACGGTTGCTGACCGTGGCGCGTGAACTGACCAAGACCTTTGAAACCATACACACCAGCAGCTTGGCTGAAACAGTAGACTGGTTAGCTGCGGATAGTAACCAGCAGCGTGGCGAGTTTGTGCTGCTCATCCATCCAGCGCCTGTTGCAAAGCAGGAGGGACTGGATGAGAACACGCAACGTATCCTCAAGCGCCTGTTGCAGGAACTGCCGTTGAAGCAGGCGGTTGCCCTGGCCACGGATATTACCGGGCACAAGAAGAACGAACTCTATGAAGCGGCACTGGCATACAAGGCTGCCGTATAACTTTTAAGACGATTATTTAAACATGACAACCCAACTGACGATCACCCGCCCCGATGACTGGCATTTACACCTGCGTGATGGCGAGACTTTAAAAGCGGTATTGCCGGATACGGCGATACAGTTTGCCCGTGCGATTGTAATGCCCAACCTGCGTCCGCCGGTGGCAAGCGCCGAAGCTGCGCGTGGCTATTATGAGCGTATCAAACAAGCTTTGCCAGCTGGCCTGGATTTTGAGCCGCTGATGACCTTGTACCTGACTGACAATATGGCTGCAGAAGAGATAACATGTGCGTATCAGGATGGCGTAGTCAAAGCGGTGAAGTTATATCCTGCGGGTGCTACCACCAACAGTGATTCCGGCGTGACCAGCCTGGCTAAATGTGCGGCCGTGCTGGCTGAAATGGAAAAACTTGGCTTGCCATTATTGATTCATGGCGAAGTCACGGATGCCGAGATTGACGTATTTGATCGTGAAAAAGTCTTTATCGAGCGCCATTTGCAGCCCTTGCTGAAAGACTTTCCAGGCCTGAAAGTGGTGTTTGAACATATCACCACCCAGGATGCAGCCGAGTTTGTAGCGCAAGGCCCTGCCAATCTGGCTGCTACCATCACAGCGCATCATCTGCTCATGAACCGCAACGCCATGTTTACCGGCGGCATCCGCCCGCACCATTACTGCCTGCCGGTACTCAAGCGCGAAACACACCGTAAAGCTTTGGTGAAAGCAGCGGTTTCCGGCTCGGCAAAGTTTTTCCTGGGTACTGATAGCGCGCCGCATCCCAGATCAGCCAAGGAAGCGAGTTGTGGATGTGCTGGTATGTACACTGCCCATGCCGCTATTGAGTTATATGCCGAAGCCTTTGAAGCCGCTGGCGCGCTGGATAAATTGGAGGGTTTTGCCAGTTTTTACGGGCCTGACTTTTATCAACTACCTCGAAACACTGGCAAGGTCACTTTACGCAAGGAAAGCTGGCTGGTGCCGGAAAGTATTCCATTTGCCGATGATGTGCTGGTGCCGCTACGTGCCGGACAAGCTATTGCCTGGAAACTGGTGTAAAAAAAATTGATGTCTGAAGGCGGGAGCAAGTGGGTTTGACCTGTTCTCGCTAACTTGCAACCGTGCCTTTAAACAATAAATTCTCCGTGCGAGTGCTGCTTGCAATCTGTCCAGGCTGCTGACGTCTAGAGTTGCCAATCAATAGGCGCTTGTCCACGCGAAACCAAATATTCGTTGATGCTGGAAAACTGTCGATTACCAAAAAATCCACGGTGCGCG
>DATHWT010000015.1:0-9806 GCA_035460345.1 Methylophilus sp.
TGAAATTAAGATGTGATTTCGAATTCTTGAAGACTTATCCTCTATGGCACTCACTCTTGAAGACATCAAACGTATAGCGCATCTGGCTCGCATCGAAGTCAGTGACACTGAAGCGCAAGAAACTTTAAATAAACTTTCCGGTATTTTAGGGCTGATCGAGCAAATGCAGGCGGTAGATACCACCGGAATTGCGCCTATGTCCCACTCCCAGGATGTGACACAACGCTTGCGTGAAGATGTGGTCACCCAAACCAATCAGCGCGAATTGTTCCAGGCTATCGCGCCTGCCACGCAAGATGGTTTATATCTTGTGCCCAAGGTCATTGAATAAGCATTGGTCAATGCACTGATCAACTAATTAAGTCGCCACCTCTTATACGGTTTTAATGATGATTAACAGTAGCCTCAAACAGATGGGTCAACAATTGGCCAGCAAGCAAGTTTCCAGTGTCGAGCTCACGCAAGCCTATTTGCAGCGCGTGACACAACTCAACCCGGCCATCAATGCTTTTATCACCCTGGATGAAGAAAAGACCCTGGCCCAGGCCCATGCCGCTGATGCGCGCATTGCCGCCGGTGACTTCGGGCCGCTGACAGGTATTCCGCTCGCTCAAAAAGATATTTTCTGTGCCAAAGGCTGGCGGACTACCTGTAGCTCGAAAATGCTGGAAAAATTCATTGCACCCTATGATGCGCATGTCATCAGCCAGTTTGATGCCGCTGGTGCCGTGAACCTGGGCAAGACCAATATGGATGAGTTCGCCATGGGCTCTTCCAACGAGACCAGCTATTTTGGTGGCGTGAAAAACCCGTGGGACTTTGACCGTGTGCCAGGCGGCAGCTCGGGTGGCTCCGCAGCCGCTGTGGCAGCGCGCCTATGTGCCGCAGCAACCGGTACCGACACTGGTGGTTCAATCCGCCAACCCGCCTCCCTCTGTGGTTTCACTGGCCTGAAACCGACTTATGGCCTGGTATCGCGTTATGGCATGATCGCGTTTGCTTCTTCTCTGGACCAGGCGGGCCCGATGGCTAAATCGGCTGAAGACTGTGCCCTGATGCTCAACGTAATGGCAGGTTTCGACAAACGCGATTCCACCAGCGTTAACCGCGAAAAAGAAGATTACACGCGTGGCCTGGTTGCTATGACTGGCGAGCAGCCGCTCAAAGGCCTGCGCATAGGTCTGCCAAAAGAATACTTTGCCGAAGGCCTGAGTGCCGACGTTGCCAAAGTGATTGAAACGGCGATTGCCGAATACAAAAAACTGGGCGCTGAAATCGTGGATATCAGCCTGCCAAATAACAATTTGTCTATCCCGGTTTACTACGTATTGGCTCCGGCAGAAGCTTCGAGCAATTTGTCTCGCTATGATGGTGTACGTTACGGTCATCGCGCTGCTGAATATAATGACCTGCAAGAGATGTATACCAAGTCGCGCGCCGAAGGCTTTGGTGCCGAGGTTAAGCGCCGTATCCTGATTGGTACCTATGTGTTGAGCGCCGGTTACTACGATGCCTATTACCTGAAAGCCCAGCAGATCCGCCGCCTGATTGCGCAGGATTTTGTGGAAGCGTTCAAGCACTGTGATGTGATCATGGGCCCCGCTGCCCCTTCGACAGCCTTCAAGGCCGGGGAAAAGACCAGTGACCCGGTTGCCATGTACCTGGAAGATCTGTATACGATCGCCGTCAACCTGGCCGGTTTGCCAGGTATGAGCGTGCCGGCAGGCTTTACTCAAAGTGTAGGCGGCAAACCGTTGCCGGTTGGTTTGCAGATCATCGGTAATTATTTTGATGAGGCGCGCATGCTAGATGTCGGCCACGCCTATCAACAAGTGACAGACTGGCACACGCAGATGCCTGAAGGAATCGCATAATGCAATGGGAAGTCGTGATCGGGTTGGAAACCCATGTGCAGTTACAAACAAAATCCAAGCAATTCAGTGGCGCCTCTACTACTTATGGCGCTGCGCCTAATACACAAGCCTGTGAGGTGAGCATTGCCATGCCAGGCGTATTGCCGGTATTGAATAAGCAATCTGTAGAATGCGCCATTAAATTCGGCCTGGCCATTGATGCCGAGATCGCGCCGCGCAGCATTTTCGCCCGCAAGAATTACTTTTACCCGGATTTGCCCAAAGGCTACCAGATCAGCCAGTTTGAATTGCCGGTGGTAGGTAAAGGCAAAGTCACCATACAGGTACCCGCTGGCAAAAATAGCGAAGCCTACGAAAAAGTGATTAATATCACCCGTGCCCATCTGGAAGAAGACGCCGGTAAATCGGTACATGATGCGGTAGAAGGCATGTCCGGCATTGATTTGAACCGTGCCGGAACACCTTTGCTGGAAATCGTCACCGAACCGGATATGCGTAGTGCCGCTGAAGCGGTGGCCTATGCCAAAAAACTGCATGAACTGGTGCAATGGATAGGCATTTGTGACGGCAATATGCAGGAAGGTTCGTTCCGCTGTGACGTCAATGTTTCAGTGCGTCCGAAAGGCACTGAAAAATTAGGTACACGTCGCGAAATCAAGAACCTCAACTCGTTCAAATTCATGTTGCAGGCGATTGAGTACGAAACGCAGTGGCAGATTGAAACATTAGAAGATGGCGGTACGATTCAACAGGCGACCATCCTGTTCAACCCGGATACCGGTGAAACCCGCGCCATGCGCTCCAAGGAAGAAGCCAACGATTACCGCTATTTCCCCGATCCGGATTTGCTGCCGTTGGAAGTAACTGAAGCTGATAAAACACGCGTCAGGGCAGATATGCCGGAATTGCCGCAGGCACTACAAGAACGTTTTACCAGTGACTACCAACTTTCCAGCTATGATGCCAGCAACCTGACCAGTTCACGTGCAGTGGCGGATTATTTCGTCGCTGTGGTGAATGCAGGTGGCGACGCAAAGCAGGCCGCTAACTGGGTGATGGGTGCACTGTCTGCCAAACTCAATGCAGAAGAAAGAGCAATTGCCGAGAGCCCGGTTTCCGCTAGCCAACTCGCTGCTTTATTGAAGCGGATTGCCGATAACACTATTTCTAATAACGCTGCTAAACAGGTGTTTGAAGGATTATGGGCTGGTGAGGGCGATGTTGATGCCATTATCGAAGCCAAAGGCCTCAAGCAAGTTTCTGACACCGGAGCCATTGAAGCGATTATCAATGAAGTGCTGGCCGCGAATCAGGCCATGGTAGAAGAATACAAAGCCGGTAAAGAAAAAGCCTTTAATGCGCTGGTGGGTCAGTGCATGAAAGCATCTAAAGGCAAGGCCAACCCGGCGCAGGTCAATGAGTTGCTGAAAAACAAACTGGGGTAATGACCATCTTTCCTCACGCCATCTGATTGGCGAGAGGGGTTGAGGTGACTAGCAGGAAAAAGATGGCGTGAAGATTACTCTTCGCGCCATTTTGCGTTAATGGCGATCAAATCCGGTAAACAGTTCAGCAGCGCTTCGACCACAGCCGGGTCAAAGTGGCGGTTGCTTTGTGATTTGACTTCTTCTACTACCTTATCAATTGGCCAGGCTTCTTTGTAAGGACGCTTGCTCAGGAGCGCATCAAACACATCTGCGATGGCCACAATGCGTGCTTCAATCGGAATCTCTTTCCCCTTCATCCCAAATGGGTATCCGGTGCCATCCCATTTTTCATGATGATACAGGGCGACGGTATAGGCCAGTTTGATCAGCGGAGAGGTGGATTTATCCAGGATATCGGCACCCAGCTGAGGATGGGTACGCATGGTGGCCAGTTCCTCCTCATCCAGTTTTCCAGGTTTAAGTAGTACCTGGTCGGGAATACCAATTTTGCCGATGTCATGCATAGGCGCTGCATGCACCAGTTGTTCGGCAAAGCCTGCATCCATGCCCATTTCCAGGGCTATCCGGCCGGAGACATGGCTCATGCGGATCACATGCATACCAGTCTCGTTATCCTTAAACTCTGCTGCGCGTCCCAGGCGTTGAATCAGTTCCAGGTGCGTGCTTTTCAACTCATCAATATGAATCAGCGACAAATGGGTTTTGACGCGCGCCCGTACAATCGCAGGGGAAATCGGCTTGCTAATATAATCAACGCCGCCGGCTTTAAAGCCTTGTGACTCATCGGCTTCATCCGCCAGCGCGGTGACGAAAATCACCGGGATGGTCTGGGTGTCAGGATCATCTTTCAACTTTTTGCAGACGTCAAAACCGGTCATGCCCGGCATCATCACGTCGAGCAAAATCAGCCGCGGCTTTTCTTTTTTCACCAGCTCAAGTGCATCCGTGCCATTTTTGGCAAAGCTCAGACGATAGTCGTCCTGTAGAACTTGCTTGAGTACTTTCAGGTTGAGCGGTTCGTCGTCGACAATCAGAATCCGCGGTTGCTGTGTGATGTAGTCCGTCATGAAGGTGTTCCTTGCGTCT
The DNA here is from genome assembly GCA_035460345.1 of Methylophilus sp. Taxonomy (GTDB): domain Bacteria; phylum Pseudomonadota; class Gammaproteobacteria; order Burkholderiales; family Methylophilaceae; genus Methylophilus. Next base: position 4,409 of record DATHWT010000015.1, read on the forward strand.
GGGTCTCCAGTAGTTGGTCGATATGAAGCACAGCATGTTCAAAATCAAACTCGTTCAGGGAGTGTGTGATCTCATTCAGCGCAGGTTGCCACTCAGGCGGTGCATGCAGGTTCAATTGCTTGACCAGATTGTCATCCAGCTCTGCCATGGCGGTTAATGAGCGCAACTCCTGTATCCAGCTGATCATTTGTGCCATTGCAATACCTGAGGATGGTCTAGCTAACGGGAGTTCAGCATCGGCCGGTACCAATTGCGCATCCAGCAATGGGTGTATCGTATATTGCAAGACTTTAACGCTGGCCTCTAAACGCCCAATCAGTGCCGGGCATGTTTGCCAGGTATCTTTGCTGACCAGCTCAAGCTCCGCATAAACCGACTGTAATCCGGGCAGGGCCAGGTTTGCACTGACGCCTTTATTGGCATGTGCCAGCATGTGAACTTCGGCAAGGTCTTGCGCCTGAATCGCATTGTTCAGGGCTGTGATATGCCTGGGCGCTTCCAGTAAATACTGGTCTACTTCGGCCAGATAAGTTTGCTGGTCGCCCCATAACATCACCCCTTTATTGAGGTTGAATGTTAGTGGAGCGGATGTTTCTTCAACCTGCGCTGCCACGGGGGTGGCTGTGATGCCATGCAGCACCCGTGCCATTTCAGCCAGCAATAGTGGTAATTCTATCGGCTTGGAACTGAAGCCATCCATATCGGCCTGTTTGGCAGCCAGCCTGTCCTGCTCCAGTACGCTGGCAGTCAGGGCGATAATGGGGGTTCTGTCCCAGCCGGCTTCATTCTCCATTTCGCGGATGCGCAAGCTCGCGGTAAGTCCATCCACCACCGGCATCTGTACATCCATCAGGATAATGTCAAAAGAACGGGTGTGCAGTGTATCTATCACTTCCTGGCCGTTAGACGCCAGGGTGACCCTGTGACCTTGTTTTTCCAGCATCAGGCTCAGCAATTTGCGGTTTTGCTCGATATCGTCTGCGGCAAGAATATTCAGCGATGGCAGGAAATGCTGGCTCAGGTTGGCGTCTATGATGTTCTCGGGACGGATGCCTGCCTGCAAAGGCAATATGACGCTGAAACAGCTGCCCTTGCCCACCGTGCTGGTGGCGGTAATACGGCCACCCATTAATTCCACCAACTGTTTGCTAATGGTAGTGCCCAGGCCGGTGCCGCCAAAGCGACGGCTCATGGTGGCGTCCGCCTGGGTGAAAGGGTCAAAAATGTTTTCCAGCCGGTCAGCATCAATGCCGATTCCGGTATCCAGCATGTCGAACTGTATTTCGCCGTGCTGGGTGGTATATACCTTTAACTCGACATAGCCGCTTTCTGTGAATTTAACTGCGTTGCCCAGCAAGTTGGTCAGTACCTGGCGGATACGGTGTTCGGCTCCCTTGTAATAACCGTCCACCTGCGGTTCCAGCACCAGTTTTAATTCAAGCTGTTTTTTTCGGGCTTGCAGCCACAACGATGAAATCACGCTATCTACCAGTTCGCGCATGGAAAAATCGATGATTTCCAGTTCGAGCATGCCTTTTTCCAGCTTGGCGCTATCGAGAATATCATTCAACAAGTGCAACAGTGACTTGGCAGACTGGCTGATGGTAGATAGATAATTACGCTGCTCCTGCTGCATGGTGGTGTCGAGCAGCAATTCACTGAAGCCGATAATCGAGTTCATCGGTGTGCGGATTTCATGGCTCATATTGGCCAGGAAAGTGCTTTTTACATTGGCCGCCTCTTCGGCTTTATCCTTGGCCAGCAGCATTTCCTGTTCCATCTGTTTGCGTTCGCTGATGTCGATCATAAACATGACCACTTTAATGACCTTGCCATCAATATTGCGTATCGGGCTGTAAGAGGCATGAATCCAGATTTGCTTACCATGTTTGCCATAGCGCAAGAATTCGCCATGCACAAACTGACCTTTTTTAAGCGAAACCCACTTTTGTTTGTAGCGGTCAGTAGAGACAAATTCCGGTGGGCAAAGGATGGAGTGATGGCGGCCGCGGATTTCAACCAGCTCATAGCCGAGCAGGTCCAGGAATCTGCGGTTGGCGTTCAGCACGAAACCATCAATGCTGAACTCTGCCATGCAAGTGGAATTATTAATGGCATTGGCAATGCCTTCAAACTCAGCATTTTTGTGTTTGGATTCCGTCACGTCTAGCATAACCCCATCAAGCGCTTCCGCTGTGCCGTCATTACTGTAAATAGCAGAGGCAAATTCCGATATCCACTTTTCATTACCGTTGCGGTCTGTAATCCTGTATTCAATCGCATAGTTGGTGCGGCTGCCAACCGCTGCTTCCACGATTGGTTGTATCCGCTGAGCATCGTCGGGATGAATCAATTGCGCAAAATTAACCGACCCATTCAGGAAATCTTCAACCGCCCAGCCGGTCATTGCCAGTGCAGCATCGCTGATCAGCCGCATACTCCAGCTGTCATCCAGATTGCAGCGGAACGTCACGCCAGGGATGTTGTTCATCATGGATCGAATCTGCTGATCTTTTTCGCGGATGGCTTTTTCAATCGCTTTGCGCTGGCTAAGGTCAGTAATAAATCCAACGAATAGTTTTTCATCCGGTAGTTTGACCTCGCCCATTGCCAGACGAATGGGGAATAAGGTGCCATCCTTTTTGATCGCATCCAGGTCGCGGCCTTCGCCTAGCGCCTGGGCATTTGCAGCATTGGTTTTAAAGTAACGCCAGTGATTTTTAAAGTCGGATTCCGGCACTAATATCGAAATGTTTTGGCCTTCAATGTCTGACTTTTCCCAGCCAAACAGCCGTTCCACCGCTTCGTTGCAGGAAATGATCTGGCCGCTGGTGTCGATAGTGACAATGCCATCCACCGCAGTATTCAAAATAGTCGATAACCGGGTTTCGCTGACCTGAATGCTCGCTAGGGCCTGTCTGTAACTGATCAGCACATTGATTGCCGCGGCGATCATGCCTATCAGAATGGTGACCAGGGTGATGCCTAGTGCCAGTGAAATGGATTGGTTATCCTCAGGATTGAAGCCGGGTTGTGCTTGCCCGATAAAGCGTGCAGAGGCCATGCCGGTATAATGCATGGCAGCGATGGCACTGCCCATCAGCACGCCGCCCAATGCAATACTCACTTTAGCCGGCAGCTTGCCTTTCTGGTTGAGGAAAATGCCTGTCCATAATGAGAGCGTGGCCAAGCAGACCACCACCACTACCGAAATCAATACCCAACCCAGGTCGAACTTGAGCACAGGTTCCATTTGCATGGCCAGCATGCCGGTGTAGTGCATGGCGCCAATGCCGGAGCCGACCGAGAGACCACCTTTAATCAACTTGCCGTAATCAAGCTGGTTCTCCGTCATCAGGTTGAGCGCGTAATAAGACGCCAGAATACCAGGCAGCATCGAGATCATAGTGACCTCAGGATTGTATGAGACCTTGGTGCAGATTTCATAGGCGAGCATGCCGATAAAATGCATGGCCCAAATGCCTGCCCCCAGGGAGATTGAGCTGGCGATAATGGAAAACTTCTGTGACACCAGCGACGTTTGCTTTTGTGAAAGGCGGGTTAGCTGTAGCGCCAGCACCGAGGTGCCTATGGCTACCAGCGCAGACAGGATGACTAGCCATGGATTATAGGTACCATAGAGCAGGGCGGTGGGTGACCCTCCCCTGAAAAAGAAAATACTGTACCAATCCATGCGGTGATTGCCTTCAATAAAAAATGTTGATCTTGCTAACGATATTTTATCTGGTGCGTACGATAAATAATATTGAGAACAATGCTGTTTTTAAAGGCTATTTCACCGTTTAGTTGATTGGAATGAATCAGGGTTTTGCAGGTGTCAGAAAAGCAGAAAACCCCGCAGATGCAGGGTTTTTCTAGGACAGTCAGTGTTGATTTTAGGTGATTAATGACGCTGCACGTGACAAATCAGATGGTAGCAAATCGTCATAAAACCGATGGTGGTCAGCACCAAACTGATGGCAGGAAATACCTTCCATTTCATTTTGCTGCAGAAGTCGGTGTCAAAATGCCGCAATGGTGAAAATAGTCGGGTTGGTAAATCCGCCGATATCCACGCAGACACAGGCAAATGATGTAATTCAATGCCAGCGGTTTTGCATGCAGCAAAAAACCCAGTTGATCCAGCATCGATACCCTGAATAGGGAGCCAGCGGGCAAAAGACATTAGCCATGCGGATAAAAATTAAAACGGTAGTACAGGTAACTGCGGCTATCAATAAGACGTCCATTTTTTCTCTCCTGAGCTCTGATGTAAGGATGTCCCGTATTTTTATTGTGTCGGGTAATGCGATTGTAGACAGTCTGTCTACTTGTCAATCCCCGCACCATGCACACGTTAAAACTTGCGTTATCCGGTGTTTTCCCGCACAATCCGTCCGTTGCTAGGGGTCTGTAAACCCTTCATTTATTGAAGATTTTGCAGTGAGAATTACCCTTCGAACCTGATGTGGTTGATACCACCGTAGGGAATGCAAAATTTTTTCGCATCCTTACGTCTTTTCTTTTAAGGATGCCAAATGAACGCCATAGATAAAAATCTCCAGTCCCAGGATCTTAAATCTAAAAATATTAAATTCGTTAACGCTGATGCAAAAGTTGACGAAGCCACCACCAAACCATTTGCCAAGTCGCGCAAAATCTACGTTCAAGGTTCCCACCCTGATATCCAGGTGCCATTCCGTGAAATCTCGCTGAGCGATACGCCTTCCAGTTTCGGTGGCGACACTAACCCGCCCGTGGTGGTTTACGATACATCCGGCCCTTATACCGATCCAAATGTAGACATTGATATCCGTAATGGTTTGCCTGCCTTGCGTGCGCAATGGGTGATGGAGCGTGGCGATGTAGAGCAGCTGGATGGCCCTAGCTCTGAGTTTGGTCACCAACGTCTGGTCGATCCTGAATTGTCACAAATGCGTTTTAACCTGCATCGCAAACCGCTACGTGCCAAAGCTGGTATGAATGTCAGCCAGATGCACTATGCGCGTCAAGGGATCATCACGCCGGAGATGGAGTTCATCGCGATTCGCGAAAACCAGCGCCGTGAAAACATGAGTGAATTACTGCAAACGCAGCATGCCGGCCAGAACTATGGCGCCAGCATTCCCAAAGTGATTACGCCCGAATTCGTGCGTGACGAAGTGGCACGTGGCCGTGCGATTATCCCTGCCAACATCAACCATCCTGAAATTGAGCCCATGATCATTGGCCGTAATTTCTTGGTCAAGATCAACGCCAATATCGGTAATTCTGCACTGGGTTCTTCCATCTCTGAGGAAGTGGAAAAAATGGTGTGGGGTACACGCTGGGGCGGCGATACCGTGATGGATCTGTCTACCGGTAAAAACATCCACGAAACGCGGGAATGGATTATCCG
>DATHWT010000016.1:0-10468 GCA_035460345.1 Methylophilus sp.
ATCTGCTGATAAACCCAGCTCTTCATGCAGATTCCGAGCCCAGACAAGTTTATCGCCATCATATAAACTGATTTCTTCCCAACCCTGGTCACCCAATAGTTGATACTGCAACGGGCCGGCATCATCCAATGCGTACACATCACCCATCAGGTGTTCGCCGTGACGTAAACTGGCGAAGCTACGCTCGCCTGTCGTCGCAAATGTATGACGCGCACGTAAGGCCTTAGCCACGCCTTCGCGATCAAACTTTTCAGCCAATACGCCAGTCAAGCCACCTCTGGAGCCAAACACGGCTGTTGCCGGCACGCCACCACCACAACGCCCTTGATGTTCATCGCTATTTGCGGCTGCTCCTACTCGATAGCCACGTTGCAGCGCTTCAGCATATACCCAGTGAAACTGGCCCCAGGCGGAGCTCACTTCTATGAGCCTTTCCAATTCGGGGTGATGCCAGTCCAGGTTACAACGGCGACCACCGACATGCGGCATCATCAGGTGACCTTCCGGATCATGCGCATAAGCTGCATAGAGATCATCCACCGGCCAGGCGCCAGGCTTAAGGGTGCCGTGCGTGAATTCATTCCACTCAAATGAACGCACCAGGCGACCATGCGCATCAAAAGGGAAAAGCGGCTTGGTGTCGCGCAAAAAGACGATATTGCGGTCACCACCAGCGCAGGAGTTGCCGCACCACTCAGTGCCCGGATAGCAGACGAAGCGGCCCGCTTCATTCAGGTCATGAATAAGCGCGACTGCTTTATCCCAGCGTTTTTCAGTGATATTGAAATCATTGGCGGTATAGCCCAATACATCCAGGCCAGCGACATCACGACCATAACTCAGGTTATACAGCGTGTCATTGGTGCCGACTGTATCATCTGAATGCACATGCAAATCTGCATATAGCGGGCGCAAAGTCCCGGCTGCTGAAGCGACGTTGACATAGGCCAGGGCAGAAGTCACAACTGCACCTTCAACCAGTGCCAGTATTTTCCACTCCCCCGCGTGCGCCAGCTTGATATTCTGCAGACGTACGATAGCCCAGCCCTCTTCAGCCAACGTAAATGGAATGGTTTGACCACCAGCAGAAGAGGGAGAAATCAAACTTAATTCACCGGCCAATGGCAAGTTGCGGCATGTGTTGCCCCAACTGTCATCTGCGCGCACGATAATATCGAATGGCTCTGCGTGATTGACCAACCGTGGCGTAATGATTTGTAAGGCAGATGGTTGGCCGGGAACGATATCCAGCAGGACATCGCCAGGTACTTCTGCGAATTTGGAACTGCCCAGCGGATCGATAAACAAACGGAACTGAAAGTCTTTTTCGACGAAACTCTGCACCCTTGTGCCTGGCCCACCATGCCGCCTATCGCCTAAACGGATAACGATACGATCGCCAGGGTTCAAATAGCCATCGACAACATCTACAATGACAGTTTTCTGGAAAGGTCTCTCATGTCCTTTCTGGTCAAACCTGACCTTGAGGCTTTGCACAGTCGCCGGGCTCTGCCCAGGCACCAGCTCACCCGCATGATATTCAGCGGAGATATAGTTGGCCCCCGATGGCTGGCTCGTTTGAAACAATGCCCAGTCAGAATAAAACTTGAACGCCAATTTAAGCCACGCTCCATCGGCCAGGCCAGATCCGCCCACCTCATAAGTCAGCACTAACTCAGCCCATTCACCTGCAACCAATTCGCGTCGATTGGCAGTCAGGCTGCCAAGGAATGGCTTGCGCTTGTTCTGCTCGTATAACCCCTGTGGGGCAATATAATGCCCGGCTTCAGTTTTTGGATCAAATGTATTCATACCGTATCTCTTTAATTCACACGCCAGGTTTGGTAGTGCTTCTCTATGCGCCTGAAAACCAGGCTTTCCATCAGCCATGCAATCAACCCGATGATGACAATGCCTAACAGCACCTGGCTGCTATTCCCGATTTGCCCACCCATTGAAACCATCCAGCCTATCCCTTTGGAAGCCCCGATCATTTCAGCCGCCACCAATGCACGCCATGCCTGGCTAAAACCGATACGCAGGGCTGCGGTCACGAAAGGCAAGGAGGCCGGGACATAGACATGCCTGATGATTTGCAGCGGGCTGGCGCCTAAGGTGCGAGCAGCACGCACCTCGCCGCCACGGATGCTTTGTATGCCTTCCTGGATAGTGATCGCCATCGGGAAAACAGCTGCAATAAAGATCACCATGACGATAGACCAGTATCCCAACCCAAAAATAATCATGGTAAGTGGCGCCCATGCCACCGGCGGGATAGCCATAAAAAGACTATTGAGCGGTGAGATAAAATCGCGGAATCTGTTTGATAACCCTGCCAGAGCGCCGAGCAGTATCGACACAATAATGGCTAAAGAAAAACCACCAAGCTCTTCATAAAGACTGGCCTTTAAATGCCCCCAAAGACTGCCGTCATTGATCCAGCGCAGGGCTTCTTTGGCGACATCCCATGGCTGCGGCAATATGTAGGCAGGATAGAAACTGGCGACTATGCTCCAGCATATCAGCAGGAATGGCAGTGATAGCCAGCCCCAATTGAAATTCGAACTTCTTACCATCGTCATTTATTTCAGCGACTGCTCAGCTTTTTGCAAGAAGGTGGTGTCTACCACTTGCTCAACTTTGAGGGGCTTACTAATGAAACCTAGAGAGAATGAGTAATCCATCAATCGCTGGATAAACTGTAAATCCTTGCTATCGAGGCGTGCTGACCAGCCCATGCGTTTACGCGCCTCTTGCACAATATCTTCAGGTTTCACCGTCTTCCCGTTCACACCTTGCGTTGCCTCAAGCTTGAATTCCTGCGCAATGATTTGATTCGCTTCTTCGGGGTGAGTCTGCAAAAATGCAATCGCCTTCAGGTGCGCTTTAAGTAACTTTGTCACGTCATCAGGTCGATTCTTAAGGGTACTAGGCAGAGAAATAATCACGTACCATGGATATTGCGGCAACTCTTTGTTCACATCCAAGATCAGTTTGCTCGAGCCACGCAACAGCGACTGGCTGACAAAGGGTTCCCATGAGAATGCAGCATCCACTTCATTATGCTCAAGTGCGGCATTCATATTGGCGGCCGGCATGTTGATGATAGACACATCCTGATCCGGTTCTAACCTGGCTTTTTCTTTCAGCACATATCCGCGCAGTAGCACATCCATGCCACTGCCTTTGGCAACGCCAGCCAGTTTTTTGCCACGCAGATCACTCACTACATTGATCGGACTTTTTGCATTGGCAATCACTGCCGCCTGCCCGTAATTTACTTGCGCCAAGATCTTGCTTTCCAGGCCACGTGAGAACCAGTGGTAAACCGGGGGCGAGCCAACATAAGCGATATCCAGGTCGCCTGCAGCCACGGCCTGTTGCAATAATGGGCCGTCATTAAAAGACTTGATATCTACATTCAGGCCTTCAGCCGCATAAAATCCTTTTTTATCCGCAATCAGTGCCGGTGCATTGGCCATGGCATATACCCAGCCTATACGTAATGGTTTATCTTCTGCCCATGCCGCTGAAGTGGCCAGGCAAAAAGCTGCGATAGCCAGGACATATGTCGTCATTGATTTCTTAATCATTGTTAGTGTTCTCTAGTCATGAATGAATGTGTGTAGTGCCTGCGCTCGCATTGATGACTTCTGAAATGGTGTTCATCAAGGCGGTTCGCTGATGCAAAAAGGCGGGAAGCTTGCGCGTTTGGATATTGGTTCTTGGACGAGGAATGTCTATGGCCACTTCGCTATGAATCCCTTGTGGCGCAATACCAAGCACCACAACGCGGTCAGCCAGGAAGACTGCTTCATCAATATCATGTGTAATGAATAATACTGTTTGCTTTAACTCTGACCACAGTCGCAATGTCTCTTCGTTGAGATTGTTGCGTGTGATGGCATCCAGGGCGGCAAAGGGTTCGTCCATGAGTAGTAAAGCCGGCTCTAGCGCCAGCGCACGCGCAAGAGAAACGCGTTGCTGCATGCCGCCAGATAGCTGATAAGGCAATGTGTCGGCTGACTGATCCAATCCGACCAGCGATAGATAATGCCTGGCTTTCTCAATCTGTTCTTTAGCACTAAGTTCGTCCTGCATGCGCAGCCCGAAGCGTACGTTCTCAATCGCACTTAACCATGGGAACAATTGCGGTGATTGAAACACATAACCCAGCTCAGGCATTTCAGGTCGCACCTGCTGGGTGTTGATGCTGATTGTGCCTGAGGTCGGCTGCTGAAAGCCGGAAAGCAGATTTAGCAGCGTCGTCTTACCGCACCCGGATGGCCCCAAAATAGAAACGAACTCTCCAGGTGCAGCATGTAAGGAGAATGCGCTGAATACCGCATGTCCATTCGGGTAGGAAAAGCTGATATGATCAATCGATAGGGATGCAGCCTGCCTTTGCGAGGGTGGTAATGTAGCGGCTGCTGAACTGTTATGAGTTGCCATGAAATATCAGCTGTGTAAAATGTAGCCGAATAATACAAGTTAATACAAGTAGGCACAAAGAATAAAAAATAATATTCTTATAACTGATTTATCTATAGTCACCGCGTACCAGACAGGCATGAATTCTATGGGTGCAATCGTCATTCATTACTCTTAGATGGACTTAACTTTGAAACTAACACCTTCAACGCTTCTACGTGAAAACCCGACATCGTTGTATCTTCAGATTTCTTCATTACTACGCGAAGAGATCAGCAGCGGCTTATATGAGCCTTCCGGGAAACTACCTTCAGAAGCTGAATTGGTGCGGCGCTTTAATGTCAGCCGGATTACGGTCAGGCTGGCGTTGGATCAACTGGTCGAAGAGAAGATTGTTGAACGCAAGCAAGGCAAAGGCACTTACGTGTCGAACAAGCAATTACGCCATGGCCTGGATACCTTACGCAGCTTTCATGAGTCGCTCGTCATTCAAGGCCTCAAGCCAGAAATGAAATTGTTATCCAGCCATATTGTGGATATCCCTGAATCACTCAAAAGCGCCATCGGGACTAAGCACAATAAAAGCATGCTGATTGAGCGTCTGCATCTTGTAGAAGGTCAACCTATCGCATTGGGTAAAAGCTATTTACCCACTGAAGTGGCAGCCATCAGCGCCAAGTTAATTGAGGGAAAACCAAGCTATAAGGCAATTGAGGAAGTGACAGGCTTGCAAGTCGTTAGAGCCGATATCGCCATTACGGCGCAGTTAGCCGATGCAAAGCATGCCAAATTGCTTGGAATTGATATCGGTATGCCATTACTGGTGATGAAAAGGCTTTCATACCTGTCGGATGGCGTATGCTGCGACCATTCAGTATTTCATATACGCCCGGAACACTATGAGTTTGTATTAAGCAGTTACTTTAAACTCGGCTAGTCTTAATCAACTTCTGCCGAATCATCTCGCCAGGATGATGATTCGAACATGCACTCTCCTATCGTTGTAATTGCAATTTGATCTGCCATTAACCTTTAGACTGGTCTTCGCAAAATCCACAATTCTTAGCTAACGCTGTGCGGCTCACAATCAATATGAATTTTAATTCACTGCACATGTCGTATATGTTCCATTCAAATCAGGAAAAAACAACATGCACGTAAGCTTTGAAGTCGCACAAGAAATCATCGAAAAAGCAGTTGAAAAGTCTAAACAGATAGGCGTGAAGATGTGTATCGCCGTATTAGACTCAGGCGGCAATTTAAAAAGCTTTACCAGAATGGACGATGCCTGGGTAGGTAGTATCGATATTGCCATCAAAAAAGCTAAAACCGCCTGTTACTTCGCCATGCCCTCTGGTGAGATTGGTAAACTTTCGGTACCTGGCTCGCCTTTGTATGGCATTGAACACTCCAACGATGGCTTAATCACCTTCCCCGGTGGCTTGCCTATCGTTGACGAAGAAGGGATTCTGATCGGGGCAATCGGTGTCAGTGGAGATACTGTAGAAAATGACCATTTAGTGGCACAAGCCGGTGTGAATGTCGCGGGTGTGTGTGATGTGCCTAAGCACCCTTGGCGTACATGATTTAATCCTCACTTAGTCATCCTCCAGTCAGTGTGCGTTGCACTTACTGGAGGATTAAAGTGACCCCCCCTCTCTTAAAACCACAATCAACAACTTCAATCAGGCATCGTCTGACCTTCTTGTAGGCAGGTCTTTACCTTTCCCTTTTTTATTCAAGCATGCGGAATCGAATTGCATTCCTGCTGTCACATCTGCATGTTTAATCATCAATATCAGCTATGGATTTAGTCATCGCCCGACCCGAGGGTTTGTATTGCCCGCCCGGCGATTTTTATATCGACCCCTGGCGCCAGGTGGAACGCGCAGTCATCACGCACGGGCATGGCGACCATGCGCGCACCGGCCACCAGCATTATCTGGCAGCGGCTGCGGGTGAAGGCATATTGCGCAAGCGGCTGGGTGCGGATATCAATCTGCTGACCCTGGAATATGGCGAAAGCATCAATCATCACGGCGTGAATTTAAGCCTGCATCCTGCCGGCCATGTGCTGGGTTCTGCCCAGGTGCGTCTGGAATACAAAGGTGAAGTATGGGTGGCCTCGGGCGATTATAAAGTGGAACCCGACGGCACCTGCGCGCCCTTTGAAAGCGTGCGCTGCCATACCTTTATCACCGAATCTACCTTTGGCCTGCCGATTTACAAATGGCAACCGCAGGACGAGATTTTTGCCGATATCAACCAGTGGTGGCAAAACAATGCCGATAACAATCGCGCCAGTGTGCTGTTTTGTTACTCGTTCGGTAAAGCGCAACGTTTACTGTCCGGGCTCAATCCGCATATCGGCCCGATACTCGTGCATGGGGCGGTAGAGCCGTTAAACAAGGTCTACCGCGAGGCGGGTGTGCACCTGCCTGCCACGCAGTATGTCGGCGATATGCTGGATAAATCACAGATAGGCAAAAGTATCGTGCTGGCGCCGCCTTCGTCGCAGGGCACGCCTTGGATCAAACGCTTCGGCGATTACTCGGATGCATTTGCCAGCGGCTGGATGCAGTTGCGTGGCACACGCAGGCGCCGTGGTGTAGACCGCGGTTTTATTATGTCCGACCATGCTGATTGGCCTGGCTTGCAGACAGCGATAAAAGCCACCGGCGCAGAACGCGTGTTTGTCACGCACGGCCAGGTCCACCCGATGGTGCGCTGGTTGTGCGAACAGGGCCTGGATGCGCAAGGATTTGTCACCGAGTACGGTGAAGAAGCTGCCGAGGCGGAAACCGATTTGCCCCCTGAATCTCCAGAAACCACGCCAGCATCGGAAACAGGTTTACCACCAGAAGCCGAACTGCCGCCTGAGACTGAAGGCAGCGCCCATATGAATATTGCAAAGGCGACCGTTTGAAAGCGTTTGCCGATCTCTATAGCAGGCTGGATGCCACCACCAGCAGCAATGCCAAACTGGCTGCGTTGCGCGATTATTTCTTTGCCGCTTCAGCTGAAGACGCCGCCTGGGCTGTTTACTTTCTGGCGGGCGGGCGGCCACGCCAGTTAGTGCCCACCAAATTACTCCGCGAACTGACGTTGACAGAAGCCGGCCTGCCGGAATGGCTGTTTGAAGAAAGCTACCATGCGGTGGGCGACCTGGCGGAAACCATGGCCTTGCTGTTGCCTGAATCCGCCCATACTTCAGAAGAAGGGCTGGCCGTATGGGTGGAGAATAAATTATTGCCCTTGCGCGGCCTGGCGCCCGAAGTGTTGACCCTGCAATTGACACCGTTATTGCAGCAACTGGATCAGCGCAGCAAGCTGGTCTGTATCAAGCTGATCACCGGCAGTTTCCGCGTCGGTGTTTCTAAACTACTGGTTACGCGTGCCCTGTCTGCCGTGGCAGAGATAGACGCCAAACGCATCGCCCAGCGTCTGGTCGGTTATACCGACTTATCTGCCAGGCCGACCGCGGAGCATTATTTAAAACTGATTGCGCCTGTCAATGAAGCAGGTGACGAGCGTAGCGAAGGCCAGCCTTATCCGTTTTTTCTGGCGCATCCTTTGCAATTACCGACTGACGAGTTTGCTGCCGCGATTGGCAGCCCTGAACAATGGCAGGTGGAATGGAAATGGGATGGCATACGCGCGCAGTTGGTGAAACGCGATGGCCAGCTATGGGTGTGGTCGCGCGGTGAGGAACTGGTGACTGACCGTTTTCCCGAGTTGCAAATACTTGCTGATCAGTTGCCGGATGGCACGGTGATTGATGGCGAGCTGGTGGTGTGGAAACATGCGCCTGCGCCTGATGTTGTAGTGGATCCGGAGCAGATAAAAGATCAAATTGCCGACCAGTCTACGCCCCAAAAGACACAAGGACAGGTCCAGCCTTTTGCCTTACTGCAACAACGCATAGGTCGCAAAACCCTAACTGCCAAAATCCTGGAAAATCTGCCGGTGGTGATACTGGCTTATGACCTGCTCGAATGGCAGGGGGCAGACTGGCGCGAACAACCGCAATCTGCCCGGCGAGAGCAGCTGGAAAAAGTTGTTCATACATGTGGTCAGCCGCAACTACAAATATCGCCTTTAGTGACTGGCGACAGCTGGCAAGACCTGGACCGCCAGCGCGAAGCTTCGCGCAGCCTGGGCGTGGAAGGTTTTATGCTCAAGCGCAAAGATGCGCTATATGGCGTGGGCCGGACCAAGGATGTCGGCGTCTGGTGGAAATGGAAAATAGACCCTTACACAGCGGATGCAGTGCTGATTTACGCACAGACCGGCCATGGCCGCCGCGCCAGCCTGTATACCGATTACACCTTTGCCGTATGGGATAGCGCTGAGGGGAATCCCGAGCGCAAACTGGTGCCCTTTGCCAAGGCTTACTCAGGTTTGACCGATGCTGAAATGCGCGAAGTCGATGCGATTATCCGCAAAACCACGGTAGAGAAATTCGGCCCGGTACGCAGCGTGACACCAACTATGGTATTTGAGCTTGGTTTTGAAGGCATCGCACTGAGTGGACGCCACAAAAGCGGCATCGCCGTGCGCTTCCCGCGCATGTTGCGCTGGCGGCAGGATAAACCGGTGGCCGAAGCCGACACCTTGCAGGCTTTGCAGGCCTTATTGCCAGAGGCTTCACGCGCTGATAATAAGGATGCTGCATAGCCATGACCTTGCAAGCTGATCCAGAATTGACGTTGCCCCCTGATACGGTTGCAAAGCCAAAACGCAGCGCTTTCCAGTTAAGCCGGCAATGGTTTTCTTCACATCAATGGCAGCCATTTCCGTTTCAGAAAGAAGTATGGCAAGCGGTAGCTAGCGGCCAATCCGGCATGCTGCACGCGACTACCGGTGCCGGTAAAACCTATGCGGTATGGATGGCGGCGATAGAACGCTTTGCATTGAAAAAGCCGACCGCAGCATCTTTGAAAAAAACTGCCGATGCCATGGCTGAAAAACCCGCCAGGCGCAAAGCCGTGACGCAGCCGCTGACCGTATTATGGATCACCCCCATGCGCGCCCTGGCGGCAGATACCGAACGCGCATTGATCACTCCGGTGAATGAGTTACATCTGGACTGGAGTATAGGTTTACGTACCGGAGATACCACTGGTGCCGAACGTTCACGGCAGTCGAAACGCCTGCCCACCGCGCTAATCACCACCCCGGAAAGCCTGACGCTATTGCTGACGCGCCCGGACGCCGCCGAGACGTTTGCCAGCTTGAAAATGGTGGTGGTAGATGAATGGCATGAGCTGATAGGTAACAAGCGCGGTGTGCAGTTGCAGCTGGCGCTGGCGCGCCTGCGACGCTGGCAGCCAGCATTAATCACTTGGGGATTATCGGCAACGCTGGGGAATTTGCAGCATGCCATGGATGTGCTGATTCCCGGCGTATCCAATAGAAGCGCCTCTGGTCCAGACGCATCCAATACAGAACAATCCAAACCCGTGCTGGTGCAAGGCAAGCTGGCGAAAGATTTATTAATTGACACTCTGTTACCGCCTGGCATTGAGCGTTTCCCCTGGGCCGGTCATCTTGGCCTGCGTATGTTGCCACAGGTGGTCGAAGAAATAGAGTCCAGCCCTAATAGCCTGATTTTTACCAATACCCGTTCGCAATGCGAGATCTGGTACCAGGCCCTGTTGGAAGCGCGTCCGGATTGGGCGGGTTTGATTGCGCTGCATCACGGCTCACTGGACAGGAATGTACGCGAGTGGGTGGAAAAAGGGCTTAAAGAAGGCTCACTCAAAGCCGTGGTTTGCACTTCCAGCCTGGACCTGGGCGTAGACTTCCTGCCGGTGGAACGTGTATTACAAATAGGCTCACCCAAAGGCGTAGCAAGGCTGATGCAGCGCGCCGGACGCTCGGGCCATGCGCCTGGCCGCGCTTCGCGCCTGACCGTAGTGCCTACGCACAGCCTAGAGCTGATCGAATCGGTGGCGGCGCAGGATGCGATTGCCGCCCGCAATGTAGAACCACGTGAATCGCCGCAAAAACCGCTGGACGTATTGGTGCAACACCT
>DATHWT010000017.1:0-2422 GCA_035460345.1 Methylophilus sp.
CGCCCAGGTATTTGCCTTCCAGTTTTTGATGCTGACTTCAATCCGCCTGTACGCCAGTGATGCGCAGTGGCAGCACTATTACCGGTTAACTGCCAGCCATAACCTTTGGTGGGGTAATGCACTCAACCCGCTGGATAACCGAACCATAGCTCGCAAAATTACGGGAGGTTATGAATTCACCGGCCAGAAAAGTTTTTGCTCGGGCTCTATGGATTCGGATTACATGATTGTTTCCGCCATTGAAGAAAATACCGGTAAGTTCCTGGTCGCGGCAGTGCCTACCCAGCGCAAGGGCATAGACCTGAAAGGGGATTGGGACAATATCGGCCAGCGCCAGACCGATAGTGGCAGCGCAGAATTTGATCAGCTATTGGTCGAAGATAGCGAGTTGCTGATAGATCCGGGTCCGCTCAGTTCTTCTTTTGCCAGCCTGCGTTCGCTGGTCGCGCAATTGATATTCACCAATATCTACATTGGTATTGCCGAAGGCGCGCTGGAAGAAGGCGTCAAGTACACCAGCAGCAACAGCCGCGTCTGGTCTGGCTCGCTGGCGCAAACCATACACAAGGACCCGTTTACGCTGCTGCATTACGGCGAATTCTGGGCCGGTCTGCATGCCTCTGCCATCCTTGCTGATCACGCAGCCGCTTTGCTCGATCAGGCCTGGGAAAAAGACCTTTCCCTGGATGAAAACACCAGGGGTGAACTGGCGCTGGCGGTATTTTCCGCCAAGGTGAATGCGACAAAATCCGGCCTGGATGTGACGACGCGCATATTCGAGGTCGCAGGTGCCAGGGCCACCACCGCCAAACTGCGCATGGACAGGTACTGGCGCAACTTGCGGGTATACACCTTGCACGACCCAGTGGATTACAAACTGAAAGACCTGGGGGATTGGGCGCTGAACGGCAATTATCCAACCCCAAGTTTCTACGCTTAAACTCTTGATTGAATTGATTCCATGAAACAAAAAATAATTGATATGCGCAACCGTCCTGCGTTTTTGCATGACTTTTTTGGCGCAACCCCGAACACGCCTTCATACGAAACAGCAAAATGGCTTAACCAGCGGGTAGGCTCGCTGGAGCCTGAACATTTCCGGCGCTCTTACACGGTTGAAGGATACCTGCAGGAAATTGATGAGGCTGGAATTGATTATGCTGTGGTAGTCGGCCGCGAAACCCCTGATCTGACGATAGATGATAACCAGGTTGCACAACTGGTCAGGCAAAGCCCGAAACTGATAGGGCTTGGGTCGGTAGATATAGAAACCCGCGGGGTGGAGAGTGCATTGGCGGCGATTGATCAGGCTATCCATCAACACCAGTTCAAAGCCATCAACATCGAACCCGGTTTTGGCAAGCCAGCGCGCTTTGCAGATGATCCCATCTTTGATCCAGTCTATGAGGCGTGCCAGCGGCACAAGGTGCCTGTGTGCGTGATGTCCGGGCCTACTACGCCCGACCTTGATTATGCGCATCCTAATGCAGTAGCGCGTTTGGCAAGGAAATATCCAGATTTAAACATCATTTGTTTCCACGGCTATTACCCGTTTGTAAACGAAATCGTCGGCGCTGCCTTCCGTTATCCCAATATATACCTGGTGCCGGATATGTATATCTTCCAGCCCGGCGCTGAGCTTTATGTGCAGGCAGCAAACAAGTTTTTAGGTGACCAGCTCCTGTTCGGGACTTCTTATCCTTTCCGGCCAATGAAGCAAACGATAGATGATTTTATTCAGTTGGGCTTCAAGGATGAAGTGCTGGAAAAGGTGTTTTACCGGAATGCAGCAAAACTGCTGAACCTGGCCGAAAAAGAATAAGGAGTGGTTGTTTAAATGCAAAATAATACTGAGAAGTTTGATGCGGTCAGCGAAGCTATCGAGGCAATTGCCAGTGGAGAATTTGTCATTGTGGTGGACGATACCGATCGCGAAAATGAAGGTGATCTAATCATCGCTGCCGAAAAAATCACGACTGAACAAATGGCGTTTCTGGTCAGGCATAGTAGTGGCCTGGTTTGCGTCGCTTTAGGTGAAGAGCGACTGAATGCGCTGGCACTGCCGCAAATGGTGGTTCAAAACGCAGACCCGTTCAGGACTGCATTTACCGTAAGCGTGGATTATAAATATGGCACCACCAGCGGCATCTCTGCTGCTGACAGGGCATTAACTTTAAGAGCATTAGCCGATGCTAATAGTCAGGCATGCGAGTTTCATAGACCTGGCCATATATTCCCTTTGCGAGCGAGGGTGGGAGGCGTACTTGAACGCCCTGGCCATACCGAAGCCGCTTATGATTTAGCCAGGATGGCTGGTCTAAGTCCAGTGGGGGTGTTGTGCGAAATCGTCAATGACGATGGCAGCATGGCGAGACGACCGGATCTACTATTGTTCGCTAAAAAGCATGGTTTAAAGATGATC
>DATHWT010000018.1:0-4869 GCA_035460345.1 Methylophilus sp.
ATCTAGTGTTTTATGCTGATTTCAAAGCGGTGCATTTAAATTGAAAATATTCAAACGTGCATTGTCCGCAGAGTTGATGTCCTCATCTTCTGCCATTTTCCTGATTATTCTGGGTATCGTGGTCGCACAGCGCGCCGGTAATATCGTGCGCCAGGTTTCCAAAGGCATCTTGCCTAATGACGCCATCGGCACCATCCTCACCTTCAGCCTGGTCAAGCTGATGCCTATGATGCTGTCACTGGCTATTTTCCTCGCCGTATTACTTACCTTGACGCGCTGGCACCGCGATTCCGAAATGGTGATCTGGATGAACGCCGGATTAAGCCTACGTCAGTGGGTCGTGCCTATCCTGCGCTTTATTTTCCCTATCGTGCTGATCATCAGCCTGCTTAGCCTGTTTGTGATGCCATGGGCGACAGAGAAAGCAGAAGGCTACCGTGAGCAGTTGAAAAAACGCGACGAGCTTTCTTCTATCAGCCCCGGCGCATTCAAGGAATCAAGCAGCGGGGAGCGCATTTACTTTATCGAGAGTTTTGACAAGCTCGGTTATGAAGTCAAAAACATATTCGTACAATCGCGCCAGCATGGCAAAACCGGCATTATCACGGCCAATCGCGGCAGCCGTTATAAAGCCAAAAACGGCGACAATTTTCTCGTCTTGCATAATGGGCGGCGCTACGAAGTCATCCCCAACACCCTGGACGTCTCCACCACTGAGTTTGAACGCTACGATATCCGTATCGAAACCAAGGAAACCGCACCTGAAGCCGGCACCGCGCAAGGCAAGACCACTTTGGGGCTGATGAAAGATGCCTCGCTGTCTGACCAGGCAGAACTGCACTGGCGATTCGCCATCCCGATTTCCACCATCGTCATGGTATTGCTGGCGATCCCCCTGAGCTTTGTCGATCCCAGGGCCGGGCGCTCACTGAATATCATGTTCGCCATCCTGATTTTTATCGTCTATAACAATATATTGAGTATTTTCCAGGCCTGGATCACGCAAGGCAGAATTTCGTCCTGGGTAGGCTTATGGCCGGTGCACCTCTGTTTCATCCTGTTGGGCTGGTATCTGTATCATCGCCGAAAACACCTGAAACCCCTGATTCCAGACCTGTTCAAGCGTCGCCCCAAGGCTGCGGCATAAACCATGACGCTGTCCATACTCAATCGTTATTTCTGGCGCGAGATCAGCTTCAACATCATGCTGGTGCTGTTTGGCCTGCTCGCCATGTTTTCATTCTTTGATCTGCTGCAAGAGCTGGATAGCCTGGGCAAAGGTCACTATGGTGTCAACAGCATGCTGACATTTGTCGCGCTGAGTATCCCCGGGCATATTTATGAGGTGGCACCGGTAGCTGTTTTGTTAGGCATTGTGTATACCCTGGGTGCAATGGCAGGCAATTCCGAGCTGATCGTCATGCGCACCAGCGGTATTTCACTGAAAGTCATTGCCAAGATATTGCTGAGCATAGGCCTGGTGTTTGCCATCGTCACCTTTATGATTGGTGAAATTCTTGCGCCATTAAGTGAAAAAATGGCGCAACGTATCCGCATCCAGGCCACTGACTCCGTGGTGGCGCAAGACTTCAAGTCCGGTTTGTGGATCAAGGATGGCAGCAGTTTTGTGAATGTGAACACCGTGCTGCCCGATAGCAGCCTGGTCAATATTGATATTTATGACTTTGACCCGCAATTTCGCCTACGCAGCATCAGCCATGCCGAAAAAGGTCATTTTGCCGAGGATCACTGGAAATTGCTGAATGTGACGCAAACCTCGTTCAATAATGAGCGTTCCATGCAGAATAACTCGGTGACTTCAAAGTTCGTGAAACAGGCGCAGTGGGAATCATTGATCAGGCCTGAACTATTGAATGTATTACTGGTGTTACCGGAAAAAATGTCGGCCTGGAATCTGTACAGTTTTATCCAGCATTTGCATCGCAATGGCCAGAAAAGCACCCGCTACCAGGTGGCTTTATGGTCCAAGCTGATCTACCCGCTGGCCTGCCTGGTGATGGTCGTGCTGGCCTTGCCGTTTGGCTTTTTGCAGCAACGTGCTGGCGGCATCAGTGCCAAAATATTTTCCGGCATATTGCTTGGTGTGGTGTATCAAATCATGAACCGTGTTTTCGTCCATCTGGGTGTGCTCAACGACTGGTCACCATTGTTTAGCGCCATAGGCCCGACGATACTGTTTTTATTTGCCGGCCTGGGCATGCTGCATTATGTTGAAAAACGTTAGTGCTTGCCACGCTACAACGAGACAATACGCGAACCTAGCATGCGGTCATGTAAAAACTGCTGGTCACGGTCAACGATAGCCCACCACAACGTTAATCCGGCAGGCAGAAGCAATACGCTGGCAATGATGTAGCGCAACGAAGCCTCCTGCCAATGCAGCAACTGCCCTTGCTGATTCACCACTTTCAACTTCCATGTCTGGCTGGCTAACGTTTGCCCGTTCACTGTCCAGCAACGGACAAAATAAGCGCCCATGCTTGCCCATACCAGCAACTGCAATCCCGATCGTTTCCAGCCATGGCTGGC
The DNA here is from genome assembly GCA_035460345.1 of Methylophilus sp. GTDB lineage: Bacteria > Pseudomonadota > Gammaproteobacteria > Burkholderiales > Methylophilaceae > Methylophilus. The sequence continues at coordinate 2,551 of DATHWT010000018.1, forward strand.
ATCGCCAAACAGCATGTAGTAAATGGCTGTCAGTGTCAGCGCCAATGCCAGCATTAAGAGTGATTCGTAGACCACTGCGAGGTAACGCTTAATCAGGAATTTCATCGTTATCCTCCCAGATAACAAAAACCCCGCGACTGCGGGGTTTCACAGGACAAAGCTGGATTACTTCTGATCCCAACTGTCTTCCCACATACAGTGCTTGATTTTGTGACGGTTAGCAATGATTTCATCAATGCTAGGTTCGTCGTTCAAAGCACGTTTCAATGCCAGCTTGATCGCTTCGTAGTTGTTTTTGTACAAGTCAGCCTTGTCCAGATTCGCTTCTTTGGCACAGCCCGGATCAATCCACAGCAAGGCCACGATACACAAATCATTTACCAATTCTTTAGGGATAATGCCTTCGATCACTGCATCAGTAATCCCATCAGCCACACCCGCTTGCACTACGCCACCGAACAATTCAATGTTCAGTGAATCCTTCAAAGTGACTTTAGGCACCATCATAGTCGCAGGGCGCACCATCTGGTTAATGTCACGCACAGCAAACATGGCGGTATGGCCTTTGCTTTGCGCCATCATGTTGGCAAAGGCAGTCCCAACCGGGCCATCCACAGCACCAATCACGATTTCCGGCATCGCCGCAGTCACATCTTTACCTTCGGAAAATACGGTAGCTTCACCGGCTTTTAATACGATCTTTGACATGAGAATTCCTTTTTATGTCTGGAAGTGAGAGAAAAACTGAAACCGTAATTATACCAGTTCAAGCTGCATATCGACATGCATGATATTCGCATCCAGGTAGGGTTCACTGCTCACGACAAACCCGGCCCGCGCATAAAAATTGATCGCATGTGTTTGTGCCGAGAGGCGTGCATGCGTCACTTTTAGCTTGCGGCAAATTTGCAAGGCTTCGCGCAGCAACGTCTCACCGACGCCTTTTCTGCGATATTGAGGTAACACCGCCATACGCCCGATATGTCCATCTAATAATACGCGGGCGCAAGCAGCTGGCAGACTATCTACAGTAGCTAAGAGATGGGTGGCTGTTTTATCCGATGCATCCCACTCTAATGCGACCGGCACCTGCTGCTCTTCAATAAACACGCGTTGCCGAATCATGCGGCAATCCGCCCATGACACATGCAGATAATGAAATTGTTCAATATGCAGATCCATAATTTCCAAGCCTGATCATTGATTAATACAAATCTTTAAATCAATTAAAGTAAGCGTTTACCTAGCCCCAATAAGTGGCTGTAAAAAACCATTAAACCAATAAGTATTGGCCGCATTCAACCAATCAGTATTTGATACATGCTTACAATTCCTCTTTGAGCCAGTATTTTCAAGGCTCTCACCCGCAATCTCAACATGGTATAAATCTTGCCACATATAGCGCGGACATTAGATAGGCGTAATTATGAACTATTGGTATGGAATTGACCTTCACTGGGCATACTCGGACTTATTACGCCAGATTTATCGTAAAACCATCTGCCAGCAAAGTGCTTTAGACGTGCTTCATAACGCCCTTGTCCGTTTTGCACTCGCCAAAAACCCAGATCGTTTCCAAGAGCCACACGCTTTCCTTCAGGTCATTGTACGCAATCAGCTTGTGGACGAATATCGCTATCATCGCCGTCTGGTGTCGATTGATATTAACGAAGACGAAAATGATCAGCTTGAACACACGACAGATGCTGCGTTTTATTCACCTTCTGCAGAGCATCTCGCGGATATCAATCAGCGTTTATCAGGCCTGCAAGCATTGATTGACGGCCTGCCTGCCCGTTGCCGTGAAGTGTTCTGGCTTTATCGCGTTGAAGGCTTGAAACAAGCGGAGATCGCTGAAAAACTGAATATCAGTATCAAAATGATTGAGAAACATGTGGCCCGTGGCTATGTTGCACTGATTGAAGCCAATGATTTAGTCCAGTAACGATTAAACCTATTCATGCCCATGCATAGCCAGTCCAGGAAAAAAGCCTTACGTGAAACTGCTGCCATTTGGTTTTACCGGCTGCAGAATATGGAGATGGATCATCCGGACCGCTCCCGTTTTGAAGCCTGGCTATTAGAAAACCCTGCTCATCAGGCCGCCTACCAAGAAGTAGAGCGAGTTTCGCAAAAGCTTAGTTCGATTCATGAAGTAGACCAGCTGAGCGCCGCCCTTAAACATCAGAACAAAACCAAACGCAGTAGCCGTCTCAAAACCACTGTCACCGCACTCAGTGTATTTTTGTTTGCTTCGGTTGGCTTAGTCGGCTATCAGCATTGGCAAGCGCAACCTGTGTTGCACATGGCTGCAATTTC
>DATHWT010000019.1:0-6514 GCA_035460345.1 Methylophilus sp.
TGGTATTTACCATCTTTGTAGAATTCGGTACTCGCGCAATCCAGGCCCAGGTAGATATCTTTACCTGGCTCGTAACCGGCGGCTTCGATCGATTCCATGATCAATTGCAGCGCAGATTCGTTAGATGGCAAGTTAGGTGCAAAACCGCCCTCGTCACCGACTGTGGTAGCCAGGCCTTTGTCGTGCAGTGTTTTTTTCAAGGCATGGAAAATTTCAGCACCGGCACGCAAGGCTTCGCGAAAAGTTGGCAAGCCAGCCGGCACAATCATAAACTCCTGGATATCCACTGAGTTATCTGCGTGCGCACCACCGTTGATGATATTCATCATAGGCGTAGGCAATTGCATGAATGCTGAACCGCCAAGGTAGCGATACAGCGGCAAACCGCTTTCTTCAGCCGCTGCGCGGGCACAGGCCATGGAAACACCCAAGATGGCATTCGCGCCCAGGCGGTCTTTGTTCTCGGTCCCATCCAGCTCGATCAAGGTTTTGTCGATAAAGCTTTGCTCTTCAGCATCTAGGCCCAGAATCGCTTCAGTGATTTCGGTATTGACGTTTTCAACAGCGGTTAAAACGCCTTTACCCAGGTAACGGCTTTTGTCGCCATCACGCAGTTCTACCGCTTCTTTGGTACCGGTAGACGCGCCTGAAGGTACCGCAGCACGGCCGATGACACCGCTTTCAAGTAACACATCCACTTCAACCGTTGGGTTGCCGCGGGAATCCATAATCTCACGGGCGATAATATCTACAATTGCGCTCATACTATTTTCCTTATGTTTTTTAACTTAAAACTTTACGAATATCTGCGATGCATTGTGTATGACAGGGTTAAAGCGTTTGCTCCGCAAACCCTGCTTTTTTCACTAACTTGTCCAGACCTACCAGCAAATGCAGTAGATCTTCCATCTTGCCTAACGGCCACGCGTTAGGGCCATCTGAAAGCGCCTGGCTTGGGTCAGGGTGGGTTTCCATAAATACACCGGCAATGCCACTTGCCACCGCTGCGCGTGCCAGTACCGGCACAAACTCACGCTGACCGCCGCTTTTCTCGCCTTGCCCACCGGGTTGCTGTACTGAATGTGTGGCATCAAAAACCACCGGGCAATTGGTTTCACGCATGATGGCCAGGCCACGCATATCGGAAACCAGGGTGTTATAACCAAAAGACGCACCGCGTTCACAGACCATAATATTGTCTATGCCGCCATTTGCTTCTTTGGCCTTGTTCACTACCTGTTTCATATCGCCTGGCGCAAGGAATTGACCTTTTTTGATATTCACCGGCTTGCCGGATTTTGCACAGGCAACTATGAAATCTGTCTGGCGGCACAGGAAAGCTGGCGTTTGCAACACATCGACCACCGCCGCTACATGTGGCACTTGTTCTTCTGTATGTACATCAGTCAGGATGGGCACGTTTAATTGTGCACGCACATCATCCAGTATCCTCAGGCCTTCATCCATGCCGAAGCCACGGAAAGTCTTGGTTGAACTGCGATTCGCTTTGTCATAAGACGATTTATAGATAAAAGGCACGCCCACGCGTGCCGCCATTTCTTTTAATTGCCCCGCGGTATCAATCGCCATCTGTTTGGACTCGATGACACAAGGCCCTGCAATGATAAACAGGGGATGTTCCAGACCCACCTCAAAACCACATAACTTCATGATGTTCCTTGTTTTCTTGTTTAGACGTGACTCTTGCTCAGACGTGACTCTTATTTTTTTGCGCCAGTGCCGCTTGCACATAGGCTTTAAACAAAGGGTGTCCGTATCTTGGGTTGGAAGTGAATTCAGGGTGGAACTGGCAAGCCACAAACCAGGGATGCTCGGTCTGCGGCAACTCAATCATTTCACACAACTCTTCACGTGGGGTACGTGCTGAAACCACCAGGCCAGCGGCTTTCAGCTGGTCCACATAATGATTGTTCACTTCGTAACGGTGACGGTGGCGCTCGTTGACTTCACTGCCATAGATACTTGAAGCCAGGGTATTTGGCTCAATCGGCGAGACTTGAGCACCAAGGCGCATAGTACCGCCCAGGTCAGAATGTTCATCGCGTTTTTCGATCTTGCCGGTGGCGTCCTGCCATTCATCAATCAGGCCGATCAATTTATGCTCAGTCGCCGGGTTGAATTCGGTGCTGTTGGCATCTGATAAGCCCGCCACGTTACGTGCGAATTCAATGACCGCCAGTTGCATGCCCAGACAGATGCCTAGGTAAGGCACTTTGTTTTCACGGGCGAATTGAATGGCCTTGATTTTGCCTTCAGTCCCGCGCACCCCAAAACCGCCAGGAATCAGGATAGCATCCATAAGGGTTAGTGCATCAGTGCCGGACTTTTCAATATCTTCACTGTCGATATAGTGGATCTTGACTTTGGATTCAGTGTGTATGCCCGCGTGAATCAACGCTTCGGTCAACGATTTGTAAGATTCGGTCAGGTCTACATATTTACCGACAAAGGCAATATCCACCTGCGCTTTAGGGTTGGCCACCGCATGGGTGATTTTCTGCCAGGCAGACAGATCGGCCGCTTTAGCGAGGATATTCAATTTGTGGCAGACGATTTCGTCCATCATTTGTTCATGCAGCAAACCAGGGATTTTGTAAATGGAATCGCTATCAATCGCGCTGATCACCGCTTCAAAAGGCACATTGGTGAATAAGGCAATCTTGCGCTTTTCATCTTCCGGGATTTCACGCTCGGCACGGCATAACAGGATATCTGGCTGGATACCGATTTCACGCAGTTCTTTTACCGAGTGCTGGGTTGGTTTTGTTTTCAACTCACCAGCGGTCGGGATCCAAGGCAACAAGGTCAAATGCACATAACAGGCATTGTTCCTGCCTTCTTCAAAACCCATCTGGCGAATCGCTTCCAGGAAAGGCAAGGACTCAATATCACCGACCGTACCGCCGACTTCAACAATCGCCACATCGGCGCCTTCAGCACCACGTTTGATATGCGCTTTAATTTCATCGGTAATGTGTGGGATCACCTGTACGGTTTTACCCAGGTATTCACCGCGACGCTCTTTCTTGATCACGGTTTCGTAGATCTGGCCGGTGGTAAAGTTGTTGCGCTTGGACATTTTGCTGCTGATAAAGCGCTCGTAATGTCCTAAGTCCAGGTCAGTTTCCGCACCATCATCGGTGACAAAGACTTCGCCATGCTGAAATGGCGACATAGTGCCTGGGTCTACGTTGATATAAGGGTCAAGCTTGAGCATGGTCACTTTAATGCCACGCGATTCGAGGATAGCGCCCAGACTAGCCGCTGCGATACCTTTTCCAAGAGAAGAAACTACACCGCCGGTTACGAATACATATTTGGTCATGGATGAGGTACTTTGAGGATTGTTGCAGACGGGAGAACATTTTACCGTAAAGCCCCCTCGCCCACAATGAAGCAAAGGGATAAAATCTTGCACAAACTCGCTAATCCATACATACAGGCATACAATCCAGCCATGTCTCACTATCAGTCAAACTCGCCTGCCCTGTGGCAATCCTTATTGCCCCAGCCAGATAGCAATAGTCATAAATACAGCCGCGGGTATGTGCTGATTCAGGGCGGATACCCGGTAACCGGTGCAGCCAGGCTGGCAGCCTTAACCGCTGCGCGTAGTGGCGCAGGTATCACTGCCATCGCCGTACCTGAAGTTGCTTTACCTATTTACGCCAGCCAGCTGCTCAGCATTATGGCAAAACCTTATGCCAGCACCCTGGACTTATATGCCCTGATCCACGACCTTAGAGTGGGCGCTTTCCTGATCGGCCCAGGCGCAGGATCAAGCAAGGAAACCCGCGAAACCACGCTCACCATGTTGCAAACGGCTAAACCAGTTGTGATCGATGCGGATGCGCTCACCGCTTTTGCCAGAAAATCAGAGAGCTTGAAAAAAGCAATTCTTGCGCCCTGCGTGCTGACGCCACATGACGGCGAGTTCGAAAAGCTGTTTGGTTTGCGGCCAGCGGAGCAATTGCCTGAACGCATTGCCCAGGTACTAGTTGCCTCTAAACAGACACAAGCCACTATTTTGCTCAAAGGATCAAACACCATTATTGCCGGGCCAGATGACCGCGTCATCGTCAATGAGAATGCGCCACCCACACTCGCTACTGCCGGCGCAGGAGATGTACTAGCGGGATTAATCACAGGATTACTAGCGCAAGGCATGCCTGCGTTTGAAGCGGCCGCGGCAGCCGCCTGGTTGCATAGCAAAGCCGCAGAATTATTTGGAATGGGATTAATCGCTGAAGATTTGCCGGGGCTAATTCCAAAAGTGTGGAGTCAGCTGACGGCCTGAGCAACTTGCTTGTTGCTTGAAAACTTGATCGCGACTGAAAAACTTTCCGCAGCCATTACTAAAAAGAATTAACGACTACGCACTTTGTTTTTTAACAACTGGCTTTGTTCACGCTTCCAGTCTTTTTCACGTTCCACATCGCGTTTGTCATGCTGCTTCTTGCCTTTAGCCAGGCCTATCTGCACTTTTACGCGGCCACGGGTGAAATGCATATCCAGCGGCACGATGGTATAACCGGCACGCTCCACCTTACCGATCAGCTTGCCAATTTCTTCGTTATGCAATAACAACTTACGTGTACGGATTGCATCCGGACGCACATGCGTAGAAGCAGCACCCAGCGGCGTAACATGGCAGCCGATCAGGTAAATTTCGCCGCGCATAATCACCACATACGCCTCTTTCAGGTTAATGCGGTTATCGCGGATGGCTTTAACTTCCCAGCCTTCGAGCACGACACCAGCCTCGTACTTCTCTTCAATAAAGTAATCAAAAAACGCTTTTTTGTTTTGCGCGATGGTCATAACGCTGGTTTGCTGGCTTAAATCACTTAAAATAGCATTTTAACCCAAACAAACGTCATTCCGGCGCGCTCATTCAATTCTCATGGCTCAAGTAGAAAAAACCGTATTGGTCATGCATTCCTGTGAAACCATGTTTCAACTGGTTGATGCTGTCGAAGATTACCCCAGCTTTTTACCCTGGTGTGGCGGCAGTGACATTATCGAGCGCACCGAACAAGTGACGCAGGCCACTATCCATATCCGTTACCACGGCATAGTGCAGCACTTCACCACTCGCAACCACAAGCAGTTTCCGCATCAGATGGATATCACACTAGTGGATGGCCCGTTCAAGCAGTTAACCGGCCACTGGCACTTTATCCCCTTGCGTGAAGATGCCTGCAAAATCGAATTCAAACTGGAGTATGTGTTTGCCAATGGCCTGATTGAACGCATTATCGCGCCGGTATTCAGTCACATTGCCAATACTTTTGTTGACAGCTTTGTGAAGCAGGCAAACAAGCTCTATTCAAAATAATGGTTGCCTCCGATGCGCGAAGATATTTCTGAGATGATCATGGTAGAAGTTGCTTATGCGCTGCCGCAAAGGCAAGCTATCATTTCGATCACTGTGGAAAACGGCACGACGGCGCTGGAAGCGATTCAACGTTCCGGACTGTTGCTTGAGTTTCCTGACATAGCGCTGAAAGATTGCAAAATAGGTATCTTTGGCAAAATTGTCAGCCATAACACCATCTTAAAGCCTATGGATCGCGTGGAAATATACCGGCCGCTAATAGCCGACGCTAAAGAAGCACGCCGCCTCAGGGCTGCTGCGAACACTGGGTCCAATGCAAAGAATGCCGCGGCTCAAAAGAACAGCGTTTCTTTTAAAAAGTGAAGTCACTGAAATAAAAGACATGCTGCCCAAAGTGGTCAGCAAATAGACAAAAACTGATGGCGCTTTAAAGAGTAGCGTTATTCAACTGGACAATTTTCGTCAATCTCAAATTGCGCACGGGCCAGATTGTCACGAATTTGCTCATCGGTTAAATATTCTTTTTCACCAAACTCATTGACGTTTTGCATACGTCCGCCAACCGCATAATTGCGATAATTAGTGCGTGCTGCTGCACAGTTCTGCGCTTTCATGCGGGTTTCTGCGGCCTTGGCTACCGCCGTAGCTTCTTCTGACATAGGGGCTTTTTGCTGGAGTTTACCGGTAGTCGCTTCTTTATCCGCTGGTGCTGATGGCGCATCCTCTTTATAAGCATCTGCGCGGGTTAAGGGATATTCACTAGATACCTTGGTGGCTTTGATCTGTTGGGTAGTTTGCTTGCCTGCAGGCGGCGGTGTATCCGAATAATTCATCACACCTTTAGCATCACGCCACTTGTAAATCTCGGCATGTGCGGGCATCTCCAACATGCATGCTACCAGTACAATATTCCGAATCACTTTTACTAATCTCACGTTCGATTCCCGCCTCAACAGTATGTGCCCATGCCCAGCATTCGAAATAGCTATGCATAAACCATGCCAGAGAGTGCCGATTTAGCAGTCAAAAATGCAAAACGCTTTGTCAAGGCAAAACGAAATCGGTATAATTATATTTTGGAGATAAGGATTCCTCATGCGTTTGTTGCAACAAGCTCTAACCTTTGACGACGTTTTACTCGTTCCAGCCCATTCT
>DATHWT010000020.1:0-5401 GCA_035460345.1 Methylophilus sp.
TGTATCCGAACGTCGATTTCTACAGCGGCATCGTCATGCGCGCGATGGGCATCCCTAACTCCATGTTCACAGCCATTTTTGCGCTGGCACGTACGGCTGGCTGGATTTCACAGTGGTGCGAGATGAACGCCGATCCGGAACAGAAAATAGGCCGACCGCGTCAGCTTTATGTGGGCGAAACACGTAGGGAGTTTGTGCCGCTGCAAGAACGCTGATTTCAGCATAGCTGGAAAAACAAAACGCCGGAATATTCCGGCGTTTTTATTTGATGCGTAACGGGTTAAGTTGAGAAAGAACTACCGCAACCACACGTCGTGGTGGCATTCGGATTACGAATCACAAACTGTGATCCTTGCAAGCTATCGGTGTAATCAATTTCTGCACCTGCCAGATATTGCAAACTCATCGGGTCTATCAACAAGGTGACACCATCCTTGTCGACTTGTGTATCGTCTTCATTCACTTCTTCTTCAAAGGTAAACCCGTATTGAAAGCCCGAGCATCCGCCGCCACTGACAAACACGCGCAATTTCAGATCAGGGCTGCCTTCTTCATCAATCAGCTCTTTCACTTTTTTGGCGGCATTGTCGGTAAAAACCAACGGGGTTGGCATTTCAATATCAATCATAGCTTCTGCGGTCATCATAGACTCCTGTCAATCTCTCAAAATCAATATGGCGGCGAATTCGCGTATTTCAAGTCAACTCTGGAACAGTTACTTCCGGTGGCTGTTCTCCAAGATAAATCAACTTGCCTTCAATCACCGCGCCGGTATGCATTTCCAGCGACTTGTAATACAAATCGCCCACAATGCGGGCCTTGCTTTGCAACTCAATAAAGACCGAAGCTTTCACCGGCCCGCGTATCAATCCATTCAATACCACTTTAGAAGCTTCAACCGCACCGGTAATGTTGCCGTTTTCGCTGATGATCAAAGTGCTCGGATGCTCGCGTTTCTCAATCACGTTACCAGCAATCTGGCCATCTACTCGCAGGCCACCAGCAAATTGCATATTGCCATGTATCTGGGTCTCGTGACCGATTAAAGTATCTATATGACTGTCGATATGAACGCTTTTTTTGAAAAACATGGCACTTCCTAACTTTTATTGCTGCTAACGCTGCACAAGCTCACATCATGCATGCAGTTAGCGCTTGGTTATTTTCTTGTAAAACACCAATTCTTCTTTCAGTTTGATGTTTTCATCCTGCTGCGCAGTAAGCGTTTTTGCAAGGTTATTGCTGGTTGCCAGTTCTACCTGTAACTCACGCTGCGATGCAATTAACTTTTTCTGTAATTCAATATTTTCCGAGGTGACCTGATTCAAGCGCTGGCGCACATAGTTACTATTATCATCATGCAGCGCCCAGTACGCCAACGCAAAGCCCAGCAATAAGTTAATGACTGCCAGTATGCCCTGAAAATACCAGGGCCGGTGTGAACGCACTGCAACTTGCTTGGCGGTTAATCCAAAATGGTTTCTTAGTCTTCTGCGTATGGGTCGTATCATTATGGCAATAATGGCAACACTTGCAAACCGGTATCTGATGCCAAGCCAAACATCAGGTTCATATTCTGAACCGCCTGGCCTGAAGCACCTTTGACCAGGTTATCCTGCACCACAACGATTGTGACATAATCATTCGCCTGTGGATACAAAGCCATCCGTAAAACATTAGAGCCACGGACCGATCGGGTTTCCGGCAAAGCACCTGCTGGCATCACATCGACAAAATAATCATTCTGGTAACGTTGCTCATAGACTTGCTGCAATGTCTGTTTACTGCCTTTAACGTTCAACTTTACATGCAAAGTGGTCAACATACCGCGAATCATGGGAATCAGATGAGGTACAAAGATTAAATTGACCGCATCATTACCAGAGAGTTTCTTCAATTGCGCCAGAATTTCAGGGTGATGCCGGTGCCCGGCAACGCCATAGGCTTTGAGGTTATCGCTGGCTTCCGAGAATAAAGTACTGACTTCGGCTTTCCTGCCGGCGCCGGATACGCCGGATTTGGCATCCGCAATAATCGGCACGCTGTAATCAATCCAGCCATTCTCCAGCAGCGGTGCCAACCCAAGCAACACGGTCGTTGGATAACAGCCAGGATTGCCAATCACTTGTGCCTGCGCTACCTGGTCGCCATACAGTTCTGTTAAGCCATACACGGCCTGCTGCAAAATATCGGTACAGCTATGCGGCAGTTTGTACCATTTTTCAAATTCAACCGCGTCTTGCAGGCGGAAGTCTGCCGCCAGATCAATGACTTTCACACCGGCCGCAACTAAGGCAGGTGCCTGGCTCATGGCGACACCATGTGGCGTGGCAAAAAACACCACATCGCATTGTGTTAAATCGATGGTGGCCGGATCGCTGAATGCAAGATCGACCACGCCACGCAAGCTGGGGAACATATCAGCTACCGGTAACCCGGCTTCGCCACGCGAAGTAATGACTTGTAATTGCACCTGCGGATGCCGTGCCAGCAAGCGCAACAATTCGACACCGGTATATCCGGTACCACCGACAATGCCAACTTTAATTTTTTCCATAGACTTCAACCAGGCTCGCGATTAATCCAGAAACTTGCGATTTATTGAGAAAAGGTAAAACAATAAATGAAAAAGGCCGCCAATGCGACCTTTTTGCACAACTCTCTTTGTAACAAACGTGAAATTAACGTTTGGAGAACTGCTTCCGGCGACGCGCTTTGCGCAGGCCAACTTTTTTACGTTCAACTTCACGTGCATCACGGGTAACGAAACCAGCGTGAGACAGGGCGCTCTTCAAAGCGGTATCGTAGTCAATCAATGCACGGGTAATACCGTGACGCACTGCGCCAGCCTGACCGGATTCACCACCACCATGCACGTTGACCAGAATATCAAAAGTACCTGTGTTGTTAGTTAATTCCAGTGGTTGACGCAAAATCATGCGAGATGTCTCGCGTGAGAAATAAACGTCAACTGGCTTGTCGTTTACTACGATGTTGCCACTACCGGACTTCAGGAACACACGTGCCACGGAGCTTTTGCGGCGGCCTGTGCCATAGTTGTATTTACCGATCATGCTTTATCCTAATCGTCTAATATTAGATGGTTAATGTTTGCGGTTGCTGAGCAATGTGCTCATGCTTGTCACCAGCATACACTTTCATTTTCTTGATCATGGCATAGCCCAAAGGACCTTTTGGTAACATGCCTTTAACCGCTTTCTCCAGCGCGCGACCTGGGAAACGGTCCTGCATTTTGGAGAATGTCGTGGTTGTAATACCACCTGGGTAACCGGAGTGACGGTGGTACAACTTGCCACCAGCCTTGTTACCAGTTACTTTAATCTTGTCCGCATTGACGACAACAATGTAGTCACCAGTGTCTACGTGAGGTGTGTAAATAGCTTTATGCTTACCGCGCAGGCGATGGGCAATAGCACTGGCCAGACGACCCAAGACCAAATCTGTGGCGTCGATCACGAACCAATCACGTTGAACTTCATGCGATTTTGCTGAAAATGTTTTCATTTTATAACTACCGAGTTATAGCGTGTAAATTAAGAGGGCGGATTATAAGCCAGCTTGAGAAAGCTTGTCAACGAATTAATCCGAAAAAGAATCGTTGGATCTGGACAGATATCAATCAGCGGGACAAATAGCAGTCCATGCCTGTTTTGGTCTTGTCAAATATGCAAATTATTCGAAAAAACTTTAAATTCTGGCGTTTTCCCTTTGATTTTTAGGGACTTTCTTCAGCCAAGTGTTATATTAGGCCATTCATTAAGTTTCTGTGCAAGCTCAATTTAAAAAAACGATATCCTTGTATCATGCTTTTTGGCAATCACAAGCAAAAACAAAGAAGTAAGCGCTGCGCAACGGTTTCCCGGTTGCGATCTAATGCTTTATTACTAGCCTTATTTATTTTCGGCATTGCACCGGTATCAAATGCCGCCGAAACGAATGCGCTTAGTATCGAATCTGTGCCAGGACAACCTTTTCTGGCGCAACTGCCGATTAATAACGCGCACCCCAACGCTGATATCAGCTGCTTTAACCTGCAACAGCCTGCTGCCGCTGACCCTGTCCAGCTCGAATACACCACATTAGGAAGCCAGCAAGGCATCCTGATGCTGTGGTCCAGCAGCGCCATTTCCGGCCCGCTGACGTTGACTCTGACTGACCGTTGTCTGCATAGCAGCCAAACCTTTACTATCCAGGCTGACAACACTGTTTCCACTTCCGTGCCAGCTGCCTCCTCTCAAGTAGTACTTGATGCACCCAAAGTCGCCCCTGTCTTGTCACCTTCGCCTGCTCAGCCAGCCGTGACGGCTGAGCCAGCCACAGCAAGCCCGGAAATCCCTGCCGAGGCTTACCATGCCTTGCAGCAACAAATTGATGCCCTGCAAACAGATTTTAAGCAATTACAGAAAAAATCTGATGTCCTGTATGCCAGCAATCTGGCCCAGTCTGGTATTTTAACGACCTTGAAGCAGCAATTGATCCACCTGCAAAATGAAAATCATTTGCTGCGTACATTGGTGCTGACATTGGGGCTGGCATTAATCATCACTGGCTATTTCTTTGCGGATTGGTTACGCCGGTATGCGGCTGTTCCCAAAACGCCTAAAGTACGAGAGAAAGCGAAAGCACAAAGCAGCCACACGCAACCTGGCCATACTCAGCATCCGCATAGCAATACGCAAACCCAGCAGCCGCAATCAACACCAGGCACTGCTGGCGGCCATCAGGCGCCGCACACTCAATCGCCTTACCAGCCAGCGCCGGGCAGGCTGCAACCGGTACCCCTGCATGCCAATGACGATGCAGTTTCACCAGCCAGCGCTCCGCAAAAAGTCAGCTCGCATCTAAGCACCAATGCCGTCATGCAAGACGCCTCGCGCCTGTTCACACATGGTCGCATCAATCAAGCCATCGAGCATTTGCAGCAACATCTGGCCAGGCATCCAAAATGCTCGCCGTGGATGTGGCTATATCTACTTGATTTGTTATCCAAAGAAGGCAAGCAGCAGGAGTTTGATATTGTCGCCGGGGATTGCAGGAAACATTTCAATCTTAGCGTTGAGCGCAATCCTGACTTTAAACAGCACGGCATTGAATCTTACCCGCGCATCATGAAGGCCTTGCAACAGACCTGGGGCACACCGCAGGTGATTTCGCTGATTGATGACCTGGTTTATAACACGCGGCTGGTGCCGCGCATGGGGTTTGAGCGCAGCATCTTTGAAGAGTTGATGATGCTGAAAGAGATCGCCTGCCATACACAGAATCTGCCCACCTCACAGCCTGTGGTGAAGCCGTCAACAGATGCAGACTCCATGCAGGATAATTTGCGCGAGTTGCAAAAACTATCCGGGGATATTTATGTACTGGCGCCGGTAGACCA
>DATHWT010000021.1:0-2656 GCA_035460345.1 Methylophilus sp.
GCGCCCAGCGGCCCCTTGAATTGATATTTTAGTGCCACCTGGCCAGCGGCAAGGTTGACCAGGAATGACGGTATGGTAAAAGGTGATAACCGGTCTACGCCTTCCAGCTCGCCTTTACGCACGGCCTGTGCAATCGCCGGAAAACCGCCAATACCGGATGCGATAATAGTGGCGGTGCGTTCGCTTTCAGCATCACTTTTTGGATGCCACTGTGCCTGATTTATGGCTTCTTCTGCCGCGATCAGGGCGAACTGGATAAACCGGTCTATCCTGCGCAACTCCTTGGCGCTGATATGCTGTGATAAATCCAGCCCAAAAACCGGATCAGTCTCGAATGGTTTTACCCAGCCGGCAATATTGACCGGGCTGCCTTCTGCCAGGGCATAGGGCAACTTTGAGATGCCGGATTTGCCTTCCAGTAAATGCTTCCAGGCTAATTCCACGCCTGTGCCTAGCGGGCTGACCACGCCCATGCCGGTAATAACGATTCTTTTCATAGTAATGACCTTAATAACTTTTCAAATAGTAAGGGGTGTCAAATGGTGCCGTTTGTTTTCACCAGTAATTGCTTGGGATGCGTATTGATCGGTAAACACAATAGGCCGGTGATCAGGGCCAACGTGATATGGATGGCATACATGCGGTGAAAGTCGGCAATCTGTAAATCTGCTTTGGCTAGCAAAAGCACGGTTAGTGAAACGCCAATGACCGTCCCTACCTGGCGCACGGCATGATTGATGGCACTGCCCACGGCATAATCTTTGGCTGGTAAACCAAATACAGAGGCTGCCGATAATGAAGGGATCACCAGGCCTACCGATAAGCCGCTCAGCAATAATCCAGGTAACCATTCAGTCAGGTAGTCCGGACTGGCATCCGGCATCAACATGAACCACAGGCTGCTCAAGGCGTAGGTGATGGTGCCGGTAATCAATAAGGGTCTATGGCCGATTTTTGAGGCGAGCTTGCCAGAAAGGATGGCGGTCGGCACCACAGTCAATGGGCCAGGCATGATGGCAGTGCCTGCCATGGACTGGCTAAAGTGCCAGATACTTTTCATCCAGAAAAAGAATGAAAAAAACATGATGGCAAATGCGATCGCAAATACAAACCCGGCAATATTGGCAAACAGGAAGGTGTCGTTCTTGAACAGGCTTAACTCAAATAATGGCTCAGGGTTAGACCTTGCCCAAGGGATATAACTGAGTAATAGTGCTAAGCCGAGCAGGACGATACCGACAAGTTCTACAGCAGACCAGTGAGTAGAGTTGAGCTCGACAATACCGAATGCAATCGCACCGACACCCGTGATCAATTGCAATATCCCCATCCAATCCAGGCGCAACTTATCCCTGGGCTGGCTGGACTCATGCAAGGAGGCCGCACTTTGCCAGATGCAGAATAAACCAATCGGGATATTGATGAAAAATGCCCACTGCCAACCACCGACATCAATAATCAGAGAACCTATACCAGGCCCCAAGGCGGCCGCCAGGGCTCCTACCGCCCCCCAGGCGCCCATGACTACCATGCGTTTTTCCCTGGGGAAGGCTGCAAGCACGATGGCTAGCGCGGCAGGGGAAAGCAGGCATGCACCTATCGATTGCACTATCCGGGCAACAATCAGCCAGCCGACACTGGGCGAAGCGCCGCAGGCAAATGACGCGCTGGCAAATAGTAATACGCCCAGGATAAATACTTTTTTTCTGCCGTATTTGTCTGCAATCCCGCCCGCTGGAATTAACATGGCAGCATATACAATCGAATACGCATTCATCGCCCAGGATAAATCGGCGGCGGTTGCCCCTGGGAAACTGTGCAGGATATTGCTGAAACCGGCATACAGGATGGTGGTATCCAGCGACACCATGAAAATGGCAATACAGGCAATTGCAAACACGCGCCATCCATTTGGCATAGCTTTGTCAGGCTGGCTAAATGTCGCATCAGTAGGTGTCATATCTCTCTCATATCAATCATCGATGAAACAAGCCACCACTTCTGGTGGCTTTTGTAATTAATGATTCAGGAAATAGTTGGCTGTGTTAACGAAGCTATCGTGGTACTGAAAAATCGATCCGTGGTTCGAGTCCGGGTAAAGCACCAATTGCGCGTTTTTAATGTGCTTGTAGAGTGTGATAGAACCTTCAGTGTCCAGCATGGTGTCATTATTTCCGCTGACAACCAGTACCGGCTGATGAATAGATGTGAGCGTTTTGTATTCTGGATCCGGCGTGCTGGTCCACACAATCAGCGCTTTGCCATGCGCATCTGCAATATCTTTACCGCTTTCAGGGTCACGGTCTTTGGTCCTTGCGTAGACGCGGGATAAAAACTCAGCGGCCGCTTTTTTACCGGCATCGGTTTGCGAGAAGAACAGGTAGTCACGCGGGTCAGGTGCGTTAGATCTCGAAAATGCCTCATTAAGTACCTTCATGAGATTGTTACCACCCCCTTGGTGAGTGGTCCCCGCAAGAATCACTTTATGGATTAATTCCGGATGTTGGGCAGCAAGCTCTTGCGCAACGAACCCGCCCAATGAAAACCCTAGCAGATCAACTTTTTTGTAACCGAGGGCCTGGATAAACGCATAGGCGTCAGTGGTCATTTGCGCAACATTATCGGCAACTACACCGTTGGTAGCGCCCACGCCCCT
>DATHWT010000022.1:0-5318 GCA_035460345.1 Methylophilus sp.
TCCTGCACTGCATGCACCAGCCCGCTCAGTGCTTTGGCGAGTGAAGGTTGCTTCGCTGCCTGGTGGATCACCGATACATCAAACTTGATAAAGTCATGCTGCACACCCCACAAACGATAAAGCTTGCTTTGATGATTGCCAACATGGTCAAACGCGATTCTGTAGCCCAGTGAACGGTAGTTTTCAATGGCCGCAATCAGGTGTTTGTCCTGGTCAATCAGGGATTCATTGATTTCCAGCACGACTCTATCAGTCGGCACCGAATATTGATGCAATATCTGCTCAAACACCTTGCCGTGCGCACTGACTTCCAGCAACAGTTTAGGATGCACGTTGAGGAACAGCAGGCCGTTTTCCTGGTGAATCGCGCGGAAGTTAAGCACATGCTGCGAACGGCATACGCGGTCAAACTGCACCAGTTTTCCGGACTGTTCCGCATAGGTAAATGCAAACTCCGGGGTACTGCCCAACGTGCCAAACAATGATGGGCGAATCAGGGCTTCGTAGCCGTAGATATCACCTTGCTTGGCGTCGTAGATAGGCTGGAAAGCCGTTTTCAGGTGTACGCCGATAAAAGTACTTTCATATTCACCGGTATGGGCTTCAATCAGCCCTAACTCTTCCAGATCCAATGATAAAACTTGCTTTAACTCGGCACGCAGCTGTACTACGTGCTCTGGTTCCTGATGTTGTTGTCGCTGGGTCATCATCCCTCCTTATACAATACTGCGTTATTGCTGATGCGTTTACTTCTGGTAGATCTGGTCAAAAATGCCACCATCACTAAAATGTGTGTTTTCGGCGTCAGTCCAGCTACCGAATGCTTCCTTTATCGTAAAGGTACGAATCTTTTTAAATGCCGGCTGTGCTGCTTCACTTACTTGCGGACGCAAATAGTGTTTAGCTGCAATCGCCTGGCCTTGCGGTGAAAAATGGAATTCGAGATAGGCTTGAGCCTGTTTGCGTGTACCTTTTTTATCTACCACTTTATCCACTACTGACACCGGGTTCTCGGCCAGGACAGTGACTGAAGGGTAGACCACTTCGTATTTATCCTCGCCCAGCTCTTTTTGCAGCAGATACACTTCATTCTCAAACGTCACCAGTACGTCACCGATCTCACGTTGCGCAAAGGTTGTCGTCGCGCCACGGCCGCCGGTATCCAGTACCGGCACATGTTTAAATAACTCGGTGACAAATTGACGGGCTTTGGCTGCATCGCCACCTTTTTGCGTGATATAGCCCCAGGCTGCCAGGTAGCTGTATTTACCGTTGCCTGACGTTTTTGGGTTAGGGATCACAGAACTCACCCCAGGGCGGATCAAATCATCCCAGTCTTTTACATGCTTGGGGTTACCTTTGCGCACCAGGAATACGGTCGGTGAGGCGCTAGGCACGCTATTGTTAGGCAGACGTGTTTGCCAGTTAGCCGGAATCAGTTTGCCTTTTTGCGCGAGAATATCAATATCCGCACTGCGGTTCATGGTAATGACATCTGCTGGCAAACCATCGACGACTGAGCGTGCCTGCTTGGTAGAACCACCATGTGATTGATTGATCGTCACGGTTTCACCGGTTTTTTCTTTCCAGTATTGTACAAATGCCGGGTTGAGATCTTTATAGAATTCCCTTGTCACATCATAGGAAGCATTTAATAGCTCGGCGGCTTGCAGTGACACACTACTGAACAATACGGCCAGGACGGCACTGCGTAACAAAGATGACATATACAACTCCTATGATGAACAGGTCAGCACTATACAGACCAATTTATATTTTTAAAAAGAATAAAAAATAATATATTTATAACTGAAAAATATATTAAAAAAGCCTGTTAATTTTACTTCTATTTTATTGCAAACTGCCCCGCAGAAGAGTAGCTTTATAGGCTCAATAGATTTATTTCAATACCTTCTAAAGCGAAATTAAATATTTCTTTACTAATAACCAAATGGAATAAGCAAATAATTAATAATTATTTGACTTAAACCCTGTTCAATTACAGAAGTTTATTTTATAGTGAGCGCATATACAGCTGTCTAGACCACTAGAGGCCAGTTTGCACTCATTATGCAACTGGTCTTTTTGTTTTTTGAACAGCCGACACAGCATACTGACAGGACGAATTGACGATGCAAGAAATCGCGATCGAACACATCGTGCAACAACTGGCTAATATCCGAGAAAGCGCATTGCAACAACGGCAGCGACTATCGCAACCACCCAAACTGCCTTCCCGCAAGGCATTGGGACAATGCGTGGAATGGCTGGCAGCAGCTTTATTCCCTAACCGCTTGGGCGACCCGGATATCCAGGCAAATGCCATTAACTTTTATGTAGGCACCACGCTGGATAAAGCCCTGCGTGAATTGCAGCACCAGGTGCGCCTGGAACTGGCGTTTAAAGCCCACAGTGAACCTTCAAATGAGTACCATGCGCAGGCCCATACCCTGACAGGCCAGTTGTCTGAGCACCTTCCGCGTATCCGCCTGCAACTTGACACCGACCTGGAGGCTGCCTATCAAGGTGACCCGGCAGCTGACAGTATCGATGAAATCCTGGTGAGTTACCCCGGGATTCTGGCACTGATTCATTACCGTATAGCCCATGTATTGCATGGACTGGGGTTGACCATTATTGCGCGGCTGATGACTGAAATCGCCCATTCGCAGACCGGAATAGATATACACCCCGGTGCGCATATCGGCGACCACTTTTTCATTGATCATGGTACCGGCGTGGTAATTGGCGAAACAGCCATTATCGGTCACCACGTACGCTTGTACCAGGCGGTGACTTTAGGCGCCAAAAACTTCCCTAAAGATGCCAATGGGCACCTGGTGAAAAAATTTGAACGCCACCCTATTCTAGAAGATTACGTCGTGGTATACGCCGGCGCCACGATTTTGGGACGCGTCACCATAGGTAAACATTCTGTCATTGGCGGTAACGTGTGGGTGACCCGCAACGTGCCCGCCAATAGTCATGTCACACAAGCGCATTCGGATGCTAAGCCCATTCCGGCCGCTGCTTGATTTTTTTAGTACTTTTAAGCCATACCAATAAGGAGAACACATGTCACAACAGCCATCACAAAGTGCATTAGGCGATGTCGCCGCACGGACGCTTGCCAATGCCACCAAATCGGTACCTATGCTCAGTACCATCAGCCCACGCTGGCTGGTGCATTTATTGAACTGGGTACCGGTAGAAGCCGGCATTTACCGCGTTAACAAGGCAAAAGATCCAGCTGCGATTACGGTTGATTGTTCAAGCAAGGACGAAAAAGACCTGCCAGCGACCTTCGTGGATTACGAAGAATGGGGTCGTGAATATGTATTGAATGCAGTCAACACAGTAGTGGATGTACATACGCGTGTTTCTGACCTGTACAGCAGTCCGCACAACCAGATCAAAGAACAGTTACGCCTGACGATTGAAGTAGTGAAAGAGCGCCAGGAAAGTGAACTGATCAATAACAAAGAATACGGTTTACTGAACAACGTTGCCAAATCACAAATCGTAAAAACACGTAATGGCCACCCAACCCCGGATGACCTGGATGAGTTGCTGAGCAAAGTATGGAAAGAACCAGCGTTTTTCCTGGCTCACCCGAAAGCGATTGCCGCATTTGGCCGTGAATGTACACGTCGTGGCGTACCGCCACCAACAGTGTCACTGTTTGGTTCACAGTTCATCACCTGGCGCGGTATTCCACTGATTCCAAGTGACAAACTGCCTATTGCCAATGGCAAATCAAAAATCCTGCTGTTACGCGTCGGCGAAAGCAAGCAAGGTGTGATTGGCCTGTATCAACCTAACTTGCCTGGCCAACAAAGCATGGGCTTGTCTGTGCGCTTCATGGGCATTAACCACAAAGCGATTGCTTCTTATCTGGTTTCACTCTATTGCTCACTGGCAGTGTTGACTGAAGATGCGATTGCCGTACTGGAAGATGTCGGAGTTGACCACTACTATGACTACAAGTAATCCAAACACACATCAGGCATTCGATTTGGCAGGGTTTGAGCCGGAGGCCATTTTGGCCTCACTGCCTGGCGAGCATCCAAAAATGGCTGCTGCACTAGGTGTAGGCCGTGAATTGGAACAAACCGGTTCACTGGATATAGACACGCTCAATCAGCTGGTCAATGAGTTATATGCTGAAGGGTTTCCCGCAACGGCGCCATTTGCGGCAGCACAGTTTGCGCAAACACTTGTATCGCCTAACCAGGCGCAAGCAAAAGTGCCAGCGACTGACTCACTTACTACGCATGTAAGTCATGCCACCGGTGGCAACGCCAGGGATATCACCTCACCCAGCTATGCGCAATCGTCTATACAGCCAGTCACACTTGAATCACAGGCACAGCAATTAACGTATGCGCCAGGGGTTGAGACACTGGCCAGTGACCATAACCATCTGGATGTGCTGCATACTGACCCGGACTATCTGATCCCTGGCCAGTTTGCCAGTCTGGGAATAGATATTCCATACCAGCAGGAATTAAACCGTTGGCTTGGGCAGTCGAATCCGTCGATTCCAACGACTCAAACCCAGGTACCTGGTCATGGTTCTCCTAGCCATAGTTCTCCTGGACTTGGGTCATCTGGACTGGGATCGCCAGGCAATGTACCGCCTGCTAAAGCCTCCTCATCAAGCGGGCAGTCGTTTTATTTCCTGCAAGCCGAGCAACCTGCCCTGCACAATAGTCTGCCAGCTTCTGCACATCCGGCATTTGATGTGTTAAGCGTTCGCCGGGATTTTCCTATCCTGAACGAAAAAGTGAACGGCAGGCCGCTGGTCTGGTTTGATAACGCGGCCACCACGCAAAAACCACAAGTAGTGATTGATAGAGTCAGCTACTTTTATCAGCATGAAAACTCCAACATTCACCGTGCTGCGCATGAACTTGCAGCGCGAGCAACAGATGCATATGAAGATGCCCGCGAAACCGTGCGTCGTTTTATCAATGCGCCATCCGTGAATCAGGTTATTTTCGTGCGTGGTACGACTGAAGGCATCAACCTGGTCGCTAAAACCTGGGGTAAAAAACACCTGAGTGCTGGCGATGAAATCGTGGTTTCCAACTTGGAGCATCACGCCAATATCGTGCCCTGGCAGCAGTTATGCCAGGAAACGGGTGCGGTGCTGAAAGTGATTCCAGTGGATGATAGCGGCCAGATTTTGCTTGAAGAGTACCAAAGACTACTGACACCACGGACCAAACTGGTATCGTTTACACAAGTATCTAATGCGCTGGGCACGGTTACGCCTGCGCAGGAGATGATTGCCATGGCACATCGTGCTGGTGCCA
>DATHWT010000023.1:0-3748 GCA_035460345.1 Methylophilus sp.
AGATTGCGATTTGCGGCGATGCGCAGCCTCCAGTCTCACTGCTTAACCATGCGGCAGCATTGGGCGTGCCATTGAAGCGCTTTGGAGTGGATTACCGGATAGATGCCGGTAGCAAGCAACAAGCGCAATACCAGGATGCGCGGGGCGGATTGGCAGTTGATTCTCTCAGATTATTTGGTGACTACCAGTGGCAAAATGCAGCCAGTGCCATCTATGCGGTGCGTGCCTTGCATCGCCAATTGCCTGTCACTGAGGAAGATTTGTTGCAAGGATTGACCGCGACTGAAGTAGTTGGCCGTTTTCAATACTGGCACCGCTCACCGGATGTGATTCTTGATGTGGCACACAACCCGCATGCGGCGCGCGCCTTGCGCCGTAATTTGCAACAATTGAGCGCGGAGGGCGGTCAGGTATTTGCGGTGTTTTCCATGCTGTCTGATAAGGATATCGCTGGTGTGGTCGACATTTTGCATGATGTCATAGATGAATGGGACATCGCTCCGATTCAGCACCCGCGTGCTGCCAGCGTTGAATACTTGCAGGAATGCCTGGCTCACAACGTTTCTGGGCAGCAAATAAAATCCCACCAGGATCTGCCAGCAGCATTAAGAAGCTGTTATAAAAAAGCGGCAAAAAATGATAAAATTATCGTGTTCGGCTCATTCTTCACCGTGGCTGCCATTCTGGAAATAACACCTGACCAATGGATTTCATAACCCGGCCTATCTGGCTGGCATCAGTGAAATGATCCGAGTGAGAATTTAAGACAATATGGCAAGAGATACTTTGACAGACAAGGAACTGGTCCTCAAGAAAACAGCGCGCAGGCGGCTGGTGGGAGCCATCACCCTGGTAATTGTAATGTTGATTGTATTGCCTTTCGTGTTGAAAGACAGAGTGGTAGAGCCGGCGCATGACGATGTCGAAATCACTGTCGTTAACCAGCAGGCCAATCGTGAACCGATACTCGAATTGCCAGATGACGATGTCGAACTGGATGTAGAAGCGACACCTGCCGCGAGTGCCTCACCTAAAACCACCTCTCCCGCAGAAACCCCTGTTGCGCATATCGAAGACGTGCCCGCAGCAGCGCCTGTTGCTCCTTCTGCGCCAGTCAAAACAGCAAAAGCCGAGCCTGCCCGTGCCGTTGAATCCCCAGCAGCAAAACCAGTTCAAACCGTAGAACCCAAGGTAGAACCCAAGGTAGAACCCAAGGTAGCGGCGAGCAAGCCGGTAGCTAAAGAAGAACCGGTTTCTTCCGATAAAGTATCAGGTAAGTTTTATGTGCAGTTCGGCGTGTTTTCTGACCCTGCCAATCTGGAAAACTTGCAAACCAAGTTGAAGCAGGCCGGTTTTGAAGCATCAACCGATAAAGTGGATTCTGCAGGTCAAAAGTTGCGCTTAAGGTCACGCACCTATGCGACACGTAACGAAGCGGGGGCAGCATTGAAAAAACTGGAAGCTGCCGGTTTTAGCGGCATCGTGGCGAAATCCTGAATCAGGCAATGACCATTTTTGATTATGTAGTACTCGGTATTATTGGATTTTCCATCCTGGTCGGGTTAATGCGCGGTGCTATACGCGAACTCTTCTCTGTGATCGGCTGGGTGCTGGCGTTTTATCTGGCTAACAAATTTAACAGCGAAATCATCAGTTACATTCCAGAGCAAGTGCCGGGTGAAGCGGTGAAAGCAATTGCGGCGTTCCTGCTGGTGTTTTTATCAGTGTTGTTTTTGTGCACGCTATTTGCCGTGCTCCTGACAACATTGATCAAGGCGGTTGGCCTGGGTGGCCTCAATCGTGTGCTGGGCGGCCTGGCTGGTGCAGCCAAAGGTTTACTCATCGTCTGCATGCTGGCGATGCTGGCTGCGATGACCGATATTCCCAAGGATGCACGCTGGACCAACGCCATGTTTAGTGCGCCGGTTGAGGTGCTGGTCTTGAATTTGCTGCCGTGGATACCATCTAGTATTGCTGAACATGTGCATTTGGAACATCAGCAGACGGATGAGTCTCTCATTTAATTTGTAATCTAGTCTTGGATAGGATGTCGCTATGTGTGGAATTATCGGTATTGTAGGTAAAAACCCGGTGAACCAGTTGTTGTATGACGGGTTACTGGTGCTACAGCATCGCGGGCAAGACGCTGCAGGCATTGTGACTTGCGATGGTAATACTTTCCATATGCATAAAAATAACGGCTTGGTGAAAGATGTCTTTCACACGCGTCATATGCGTAACCTGGCGGGCAATGTGGGTATTGCCCATGTGCGTTATCCTACCGCCGGTTCTTCGAGTGCGGCGGAAGCACAACCGTTTTATGTGAATTCCCCGTTTGGTATCGTGCTTGGCCACAATGGCAACCTGACCAATTCTGAACAGCTGAAATCTGAAATGTTCAGGCAAGATCTGCGCCACATCAACACCAGTTCAGATTCTGAAGTATTACTGAATGTGCTGGCACATGAGATTGAAGCGACTTCCAAAAGTGCTTTGCTAAACAGCGATATGGTATTTGATGCGGTTGCCGGTGTACACAGACGTTGCAAAGGCGCGTATGCCGTGGTCGCCATGATTGCCAACTTTGGCTTGCTGGCCTTCCGTGACCCGCATGGTATCCGCCCATTGGTCATCGGTAAGCAGGAAACCAGCAAAGGCATTGAATATATTGTCGCATCTGAAAGCGTGGCGCTGGATGTGCTGGGTTTCAAATTGGTACGAGATGTAGAACCAGGCGAAGCCGTGTTTATCGATATGGATGGCAACCTGTTCAGTCGCCAGTGTGCAACTAATCCTAAACTGACCTCTTGTATTTTTGAATATGTTTACCTGGCACGACCTGACTCGGTGATTGATGGTGTTTCTGTCTACCAGACCCGCCTGGATATGGGCACCTTGCTGGCAGAGAAAATCAAGCGCGAATGGGCTGATAAACAGATTGATGTGGTGATACCTATTCCGGATACCAGCCGTCCAAGCGCTTTGCAATTAGGCATTGCACTCGGTCTGGATTACCGTGAAGGCTTCATCAAAAACCGCTACATCGGCCGTACCTTTATTATGCCTGGCCAGGCACTGCGTAAAAAGTCGGTGCGCCAGAAGCTGAACCCGATCGGCATTGAATTCAAAGGCAAAAACGTCCTCCTGGTCGATGATTCGATTGTGCGTGGCACGACTTCGCAACAGATTGTACAAATGGCGCGTGATGCGGGTGCCAATAAAGTGTATTTTGCTTCTGCCGCGCCACCTGTGCGTTATCCGAATGTATACGGCATTGATATGCCTAGCCGCGATGAGTTGCTGGCTACCAATCGTACTGACGAAGAGATCTGTGCCGAAATCGGTGCCGATGCCTTGATCTACCAGGATCTGGATGCGCTGAGAGAAAGCATCACCAAATCCAATCCGCATATGACTGAATTTGATTGCAGCTGCTTTGATGGCAAGTATGTCACCGGCGATGTGGATGCCGCCTACCTTAACCGTATTGAGGCTGCCCGTAGCGATTTCAATAAAAAACAACCACCGCCAAATTCAACTACCCAGCTGGATTTGAATTTGTTATCGACAGATTTGGTAGGGGTGGACTGACCCTTGACAGGCGCCGGCAAAAGGCGTTTAATGAAATTGCGCTGATTTGAGTGGCGAACTTTAACCGAAGCCGAACTCAGCTTGCGAGCGCATTATAAATCCTGCTAAAGCGAGAGCCCAAAGACCCGTTTTAGCGCAATGCTAAAGCGGGTTTTTT
>DATHWT010000024.1:0-4818 GCA_035460345.1 Methylophilus sp.
TGCTGTTTGGGGGCTGTTGGGGCTTGTGTTAACCATGTCCGGCTGCCAGCCAGACAGCGAACCTCGCGCATTGGTATTTGCAGTCGCTCAAGCGCCTGTGAACCTTGACCCGAGATTCGCTACCGATGCCGCTTCCGAACGTATCAATCACCTGCTGTACCAGCGCCTGGTGGAGTTTGATGCCGCTTCGCGTGAAGTTCCGGGGCTGGCCGCGTGGCAAATGCAGGATCCCCGGCATTACCGCTTTCACCTGCAACAACCAGCCGCCAGTTTTCACGATGGCAAGCCACTCACCGCTGCTGATGTGAAAGCGACTTACGAAAGCCTGCTGCAACTCAAAAATTCTCCGCATGCGGCTGAATTCAAGCATATACAACGCATCAGTACCCCGGATAGCCAGACCATCGATTTTGAATTGAGCGGTCCGGACCTGCATTTCCCAGCACGGCTGATTATCGGTATTTTGCCGGCAGATAAGATCGCCGCCGGACATGACTTTGGGCATGCGCCTTCAGGCAGCGGGCCGTTTAAATTGGATCATTGGGACAGCGAGCTACGGTTAATCAGACTCAGTGATGGCCTCAAAGTCCGCTTCAGTGAAGTGAAAGACCCGAATGTACGTGTGCTTAAACTCAAACGCGGTGAGGTCGACTTGATTCAAGGCGATTTGCCGCCAGAATTGGTGAAGTACCTGCAAAAGCAATCCAATATTTCGGTACAAACCGTGGTGGGTGCCAACTACTCTTACCTGGGATTAAA
The DNA here is from genome assembly GCA_035460345.1 of Methylophilus sp. Lineage (GTDB taxonomy): Bacteria > Pseudomonadota > Gammaproteobacteria > Burkholderiales > Methylophilaceae > Methylophilus. Next base: position 760 of record DATHWT010000024.1, read on the forward strand.
TGTGCAGGCAGAGTTTCTGCGCGACGTCCGCGTCAGGCGCGCCATTGCGCATGCGATTGATACACAGGCGATTATCGAGAAAGTGATGGTCAGCCACAGCCGCCAGGCGAATGCCATCCTGCCGCCAGAGCATTATGCGGGTAACAAGGCCTTACAGGCTTATACCTATCAACCGGCGCTGGCGCGACAGCTATTACAGTCGGCTGGCGTAAAACTGCCATTAACCCTGATATATAAAACCAGCACTGACCCGCAACGTGTGCGGTTAGCCACCATTTTGCAGGCGCAGATGCAGGCAGCGGGGATTGATTTGCAGATTAAGAGCCTGGACTGGGGCACTTTTTTTTCCGATGTGCAAAAAGGCAATTTCCAGATGTCCGGGCTAACCTGGGTCGGCATTAAAACCCCGGAAATTTATGGCAAGGTATTCGGCTCAGGTAGTATGCCACCTGCCGGATTTAACCGTGGTGGCTACCGCGATGCTGCACTGGATACCCTGCTGAAAAATGAGGATTGGCCCGCTGTCACCCGTCGGATCCATGAACAATTACCGTATATCCCGCTCTGGTATGAAGGGCAATTCGCGGCTTACCAAAGCAGTGTGAAATCTTACCAGCCGATGGCGGATGGTAACTGGGATGGCCTGACCAATATTGTTTTTCAGCCCACCCAACACTAAATCTTCCTGAAGGAAGATCTAATTAAATGCAGCTTCTAAGCCAGATTAGCTGCGATTAAAAGATTTTGACGCGATATATGTGTGATATCTAAGGAGAGTTTTTTATGAGCAACGATGTATGGCAACACAAATGTGCTTAATCAGAGCTTCCTCAAGTATTCACCCCAAACCAATGGCCAATCAATGCCGTCGCGGCCATGGCGAGCGCGCCCCAAACGACTATGCGGCTGACGCCTTTCCATATACTGGCGCCACCAGCACGGGCAGCCACTGCACCCAACACACCTAAAAACGGCAAGGTGCTAGATATCAGCCAGGTTTGTACCTGTGCATGAGGTGCCAGCCAGGCTGTGAGTAAGGGCAGGGCGGCCCCACTGGCAAAGGCAAGGGCAGAGGCCAGGGCTGCTTGTAAAGGGTTGGCCTGGTTTACCTCATGCAGACCCAGTTCATCACGCGCATGCGCTGCCAGTGAATCATGATGAGACAAGGCTTGTGCAACTTGCTGTGCCAAGTCCGACGATAATCCGCGTTGTATGTAAATACTAGTGAGTTCATGCAGTTCGCTGTCCGGATTTTCCTGCAGCTCCCTGGCTTCGCGTGCCAGGTCAGCTTGCTCAATATCCATCTGCGAACTGACCGACACATATTCACCGGTGGCCATGGAAAGCGCACCTGCCACCAGTCCGGCGACGCCGGTCAGCAACAGGGCGCTATTGTCAGCACCTGCCGCCGCCACGCCCATCAGCAAACTGGCAGTAGAAATAATGCCGTCGTTTGCGCCCAATACAGAGGCCCTGAGCCAGCCACTGCGCTGCAAAAAGTGCATTTCATGATGCGGCATTGTCAACACTCGCCAAAATAGATTGGCTGTGATTGTAATGGAAACATAGGTAGGTGTCTGCGCGAGCGAGTGGCTGCGAAGTTCGATACTCGAACATCACCTGGGTCAATGCAGGCCATTTACAATCCTAGCTTTCTTACACTGAATTACCACGGCGGAATGCCACCTGGCCTGGATTCCGGCCTCCGCCGGAATGACGGGTTGTGTGCAAGAATAGCGTTCATTGATGGTGGCCGCCGAGATTGCATGAAATCTTTGCTTCATGCGTGATTCTGAATCTAATCCCTTACAAATCGCTTAGAATAATGCCTATGCATATTGAAATATCCATTCCTGAGCAATCACTGACACTGTTTGACGACAACGGCACGCAAGTCAGCCGTTATGCTGTTTCAACTGCAGCTAACGGGGTTGGATGCGTAAAAGATAGTGGCTGTACGCCGTTAGGTACACATATTGTCCGCGCCAAAATTGGTGCAGATGCGCCCGAGAATACAGTGTTTGTGGGACGTAGACCGACCGGGGAAATCTTTGTGCCAGCGCTGAAAACACAATTTCCTGAGCGAGACTGGATATTAACGCGCATTCTCTGGTTGAGTGGCACTGAGCCTGGTAAGAACCGCCTGGGCAATGTCGATACCATGCAGCGATATATTTATATTCACGGTTCACCCGACCAAACCGAGTTTGGAGCACCTGGGTCGCACGGCTGTGTGCGTATGCGCAATGCCGATCTGATTGCTTTATTTGACAAGGTGCCGGTAGGTACTACGGTGAATATTGTTGACCATGGCTCGGAAGGCCAGGATTTGGAAAATCAAACCATTCTTAACTCACGTGGCGGATGATTAAGCGTCTCACCACATTGCTACCGGTCATTGCAGGGGTACTTTGCCTGACCTTTGCCTTGTTACATATGGTGCCTGGCGACCCGGTCGATGTCATGTTAGGGGAATCTGCCAGCGCGGCAGACCGCCATTTGCTGAAGTCTCAGCTGGGTCTGGATCAGCCATTGTATGTTCAATTCGGGCAGTATGTATCCAATGTGCTCCATGGCGATTTTGGCGTTTCGATCCATACGCAAATGCCGATAACGCAATTGCTGGCAACAGCTTATCCAGCCACATTGATACTCGCAGTCACCGCACTCAGTATAGGATTGCTGATAGGTATCCCATTAGGTATCTGGTCAGCACTCAAGGCAGGGCACTGGCAGGATGTGATGGTCACCATGGTAAGTATACGCCTCGCTGCCATGCCTGCTTTCTGGCTGGGACCAGTGCTGATGCTGGTATTTGCTGTCTGGCTGGGCTGGTTGCCGGTGAGCGGCATGGACAGTCCAGCCGCCATTATTTTGCCCGCAGTCACGCTCGGGCTAGGGTTGAGCGCTATTCTCACTCGCATGACCCGTACCAGTCTGCTGGAAGTGTTGAATGAAGACTATATCCGTACCGCGCGCGCCAAAGGATTGAGTGAGCGGGAGGTGTTGTTGCGTCATGCGCTACGCGCAGCGCTGTTGCCTTTGGTCACTATCGTTGGCCTGCAAATGGGTAGCCTGCTGGCGGGTGCAGTCATTACCGAAACCATTTTCAGCTGGAACGGCATAGGCCGTCTGTTGGTAGATAGCATCGAAAAGCGTGATTACCCGGTGACGCAAGCCTGTGTGCTGGTGATCGCGTTCAGCTATGTGCTGATTAACCAGTTGACTGATGTCGCATATCGCTGGCTGGATCCACGCACCAGAGGGGCGCGATGAAAACCTTTTCATTGGCTACGCTGGCTTTCTGGTTGCTTGCAGTGATCATTGCTCACACCGCAGGCACAAACCCCAACCACACCGATCTCGAAGCGATTTTGCAATGGCCCAGCCCGCAACACTGGCTAGGTACTGATGACTTGGGGCGCGATATCCTGGCGCGCGTGATCCGCGGTGTGGAAGTTTCTTTCCTGGTTACTGTCGTGGTTACTGCAGTAACGATGACAGTCGGTATCAGTATCGGTCTGATCGCCGGTTACAAAGGCGGCAAGCTCGACTATGCATTAATGCAACTGACAAATATTTTTCTGGCGTTTCCCGGTATTTTGCTGGCAATTGCGTTTGCCGCCGTATTGGGCGCGGGGATCAATAATCTGATTCTGGCGTTATGCCTGACCGGTTGGGTGACTTATGCGCGCCTGTCACGCGGGCAGACGCTGGCATTACGCCAGCGTCTGCATGTGCTGGCGGCCGAATCGCTGGGGGCAAGTTCCTTGCGCGTCATGCTGCTGCATATATTTCCATTGTTGATTTCCATCCTGCTGGTTGAAGCCGCTTACAGCATGGCCAGCGTCATGATTGCCGAAGCGTCGCTGTCGTTTCTTGGCCTGGGTATCCAGGCACCGAACGCTTCCTGGGGCGCCATGCTGCGTGATGCGGTCAGGTTTATGCTGGTGGCGCCACATTATGTACTGACTGTTGGCGTCTGCATGATGAGCCTGATACTGGCGATCAACCTCGGCGGCGACGTACTACGTGACAAACTGGATGTACGCAGCGAGG
>DATHWT010000025.1:0-16477 GCA_035460345.1 Methylophilus sp.
CGCGCTTTGACCAGCGCATACGGGTTGGCGGCATGGCTGAACTGGCAGGCTTTGATTTAACACTAAATCCGCGTCGTCGTGAAACCCTGGAAAAAGTATTGAGCGGATTATTTCCAAAAGCAGGAGATATCTCTCAAGCCATTTTCTGGACCGGGTTGCGCCCTATGACGCCGGATGGCACTCCGATTATTGGCCAGGCGGATAGCCGTTTCCCTAACGTATGGTTGAATACCGGCCATGGAACATTGGGCTGGACCATGGCTTGCGGTTCAGGCCAGATATTGGCCGATTTAATAAATGATGAAAAACCTGCGATAGAAACCCAGGACTTACAATATTCGCGCTATCAAAAATGATGGCCCTTGAACCTGCTATTGGCACAGCATTTCCGTACAAGTAGGGAGCGCTCATTAAAGCGCATCCCTCTCACATAAATACTTTACTGCATTACTTCCTTAATCCCTTACATGATGGCGGCAATTGCATAGGTGTTAAACCTTCCCCATTTGTGCAATTCCAGCTGATATGTCCCTGATCATCAAGCGATGGTGTAAAGATCAAGGCACCGAGCTTGTTACTCACAGTCAGCTCCATATTACTTGAGTTTAATTGCAATTGACTGCCATCTGCTTGTGGCGATGAAATGCCAGCATCGTTCAGAGATTCAGGCGTCTTCTGATTAGCGAGATAATATTCGCTAAGGCTTTGACGCGCGCCTTGCGACTGTAGGACAGTCACTTCCAGTTTGGCCTTCACCGTATAATCATGATAAGCAGGAATGGCGACGGCAGCCAAGATGCCAATGACATAAATCATCATCAGCAGAGCGAAACCACCACCCAAACGTCCCGCAAAGGGAATAAATACGGCGATCAGATAGGCGAAGACATTACGCTTGGGTGTCTGGTATTCAGTATTCAATATGCGCGTTGCACGCTTGGTCAACCATGGATATCCGGCAATCAGCTCGTGAAAAGACATCCAAAAGCCAGCACTATGCTCAGCCTGCCCGAGATAGGCGTTGAAGTCGAGCTTTTGCCAACGTTCAACGCCAGCCGAGAGCACGACCAGTGCACGCGCCGCGCCCTCGGGAGAATCACTGCATGCCAGGCCATGGCGGTCACAAGTGCTCTCACGGGCACGGGAATATGCCGCACCAAGCAATGGCAGCCAGAGTGCAGGCCAGCGTAACAGATGCCCGAAGTCCAAATGCTTCATGCGCAAATGACCGAGTTCATGGCCGATATAAAAGCGCACGCCATCGGTATGTTTATCCATGGCATCCACCACATCCGACATCAGGACGACATATTGCGTACCAAGAAACTGGGTAGCGAATGCATTAAGTCCGCCATTACCATTCAGGATAAATGCCTGCGGCCGGATGATGATCTGTAGCCGCTCACAACAATCATTGAATTGTTTATACAAATCTGGAAATTGCGTTTCAGAAAGCTCAACACCGTTGCCTTTAATGTGCGCAATCAATGCAGATTGTGCAAATAAATACATGATATATCCAAGCGCCAATATCACTAATGCAACGCCAAAAGTGCCAACGATCAAGGCTATCCAAATCAAAATACCTAGCACCAGTGTGATCGCGCCTAACGTACGTTCGCGCGGGTAAACAAGTTCGTTCATTTCTTATTCCTTTTTATATATGAATCACTTTTTAAATTTAAGAGCGCTTTAACATTGCCGTATGGCACGGCTGAATAAGCGCATGAGAAGAGGATGAAACCATAAATGCTTGTTTTGTGAGTTATGTCCTTTTTAAGTTTTATTTAAGATCACTAAAAATGCTGGTTTTTTAATCCATCAGCATGTCAGTTTCAACATCCAAAAAATCAAATCACATTTGCCGGAATTGACTTTATTTAACATGTAACGTGAATTTAACCGAGTTAACTATTTTTAGCCAGATGAGCGCAACTGTACTTGCAGTTAGATTCCGCCCTAACCGATATTCCCGTTTATACATAACGATGCTAGAATCCCTTTTTATTTAAGGGGTAAGAAAAATTAGCGCTATTACGCACAACGATATTCCCATATGGGAATATCGATAGATTTTTCTTAAGGTATCAAGCACTGAAACGAAAGGACAACCTAAAGTGGCGGTTTCAAATAACAAAAAAATGGCAGGCATTATTGCTTGCCTGCTGGGAGGTACCAGTGTTCAGGCACTGGCAGAAGAGAACAGCAACATATTCACCTTAGGCGAGATCGCGGTGACGGGTAACCGTGATTCAGAAAATCCGCTGGGTACCGCCACCCTTGACCGTGAACAACTCTGGGATTTCGGCAAGAATGGTGTCGCTGATGCTTTGAACCTGATTCCGGGCGTAGCAACTACCATGGTTTCCGGGCCAGGACGGCGGAACGAGTCGGACATCAGCCTTCGTGGTCTTGACCGTACACGTGTGCCACTGACCATCGATGGCATTCGTCTTTTCTTACCTGCGGACAATCGTATCGACTTTAGCCGGTTCTTGACCGCTGATCTTTCAGAAATTCAGGTCGCCAAAGGTTATGTCTCTGTTATAAATGGCCCGGACGGCATGGGTGGCGCTATTAACTTGGTGACACGCAAGCCGGTCAAAAACTTCGAAGGTGAAATACGCTATTCTGCGCTGTTGGGTAACGATGGTCAGCATGACGGGGATATCTGGTATACCAACCTGGGTGGCAAGCAGGAGAAGTTTTACTGGCAAGCCAGCCTGCAGCAACGCGATATTGACGGCTGGCGGCTATCCAGAGATTACAAACCCGAGCTGCCCACTACTGCGCCCAACTATCAGGGCAGCGGCCTGCGCAATTTCTCTGACTCAAACGACTGGCGTGGCAGCCTTAAGCTTGGCTTCACACCGAACGAGACTGATGAGTACTCTTTTAACTACTCCAAACAAAGTGGTGAAAAACGTCGCGCCCCGCCGGTACGTGGATGCGATGATGCTCAAGGCATCAATCAAACAACCTGTTTGCCAGGAACTGTCCGTCTTTGGGATTGGCCAGTATGGGACACCTCTAGCCTTTACTTTCTGTCGAACACGCAGCTAGATGCCAAGACCTATTTGAAAACGCGCCTTTATTACAACACTTTCGACAACCGGCTGGATTTCTATACAGTCGCACCAGGTGGCGGCAATCGCCTCGATACATTAGCGAACTCCAGTATCTACGATGATAACTCCAAAGGGTTCAGCATAGAACTTGGTACCCACCATTTGGCGCAGCAGACTCTAAAGTCATCAATTCATTATCGTCGTGATGAGCACAACGAGCTGAATACGAATCGAGGCAATGCGGTCAACACCAACAATAATCCATCAGAACCGAAGCAAAAAACAGTTGAGGATATCTGGTCATTCGCGCTAGAAGATACCTGGCATATCTCGCCCACCGTCGACCTGGTAGGAGGTATCAGCCGGGACATGCGTGGATCTAAGCAAGCACAGGAATTCAATCAACCAGCGGTAGGACAGACAGCAACACTTTTCAATCTCCCGGTGAAAGACACGAACGCGACAAACTACCAGGCTGCGGCAATCTGGCGTTACCAGCCGGGTGGAAAAGCGCATTTTTCTGTATCCGACCGCGTACGCTTCTCTACTATCTTTGAACGCTTCAGTGGCCGCTTTGGTTCCGCAGTCTCAAATCCGGGACTTGATCCGGAGCGCTCGCGCAATTTTGAATTGGGCTTAGAGGATAATCTGGCGCAGGGTATACGTGGTACTGCCGCGATCTTTCATAACAAAATCAAGGATTACATCCAGTCGGTACCAAGAGCTGTCTTTGTGCCGGGCGTAGGCGGAGGTTTCTTTAACCAAAACCAGAACGTCGGCGAAGCCACGATCAAAGGTGTAGAACTTGGTATTGTGGCCTCAGTAATGTCCACACTCGAAGTGGGTGGTAATTATTCCTGGATAGACACCGAGATATCGCCGCCACCGGGAACGGTAACACTGTTTCCGTATCTGGCCACACCCGAAAACAAGGGCTTTCTCTATGCAAAATGGAACCCAACAAATAAATGGAACATTGTTCCTAGCTATGAAGTTGCGGATAGTCGTTGGTCGGCACAAGTCGGCGGAGTTCCTGGACCGGCATTTGTGAAGACGGGTTCCTACGATTTGCTCAACCTCAAGGTTGATTACAGGATTGTGAACGACTGGGTCGTGTCTTTTGCCGCCAATAATCTGCTCGACAAGAATTATGAATTATCGGCGGGTTACCCTTCACAAGGTCGTAACTTCCTGTTATCGAGTCGTTACCAGTTCTAAGCAACTCATGAGCCGCCGCCAGTTAACCTCTCAGATCCGCAGCCGCATGCGCAGGCATGCGGCTCAAACAATGCGTTATCTATATTAAGCAGGAGCATGTCATGTTCGGTAGCCGCAAGTTTGTTAGCCTGTTCTGTGGATTATTACTTGGCATCGCCTGGATATCAAGCCTGGCAGCCAATGCGGCTGAAAAAGTAGTCATCATGACCAGCTATCCGCAAGAGATGATTTCGCAGTTTGAAGCGGCGTTTGAAAAGCAGTTTCCTCAATATCGGCTGGAAGTATTGTGGAAACAATCGAATGATGCCCTGCCCTACCTCACCCAGCATCATGGCGAAGTGGATGTGTACTGGACGCCTTCACGGCAGAATTTTTTGGAGTTGAAGAAGCAAGGGTTACTGCAAACACTGGACCCGGCATGGATAAAATCACCTGCCAGTTTTCATGGCAGTTTGTTGAATGACCCTCAGGGCTATTATGCTGCGACAGAAATTGCGGGCTTGGGCATGGTCATATCGCCTACGGCATTTGCTAAAGCCAAACTGCCCATGCCGAAAGACTGGCAAGACTTGACGCAACCAGCTTTACAGGGTCAGATAGTATTTCCCTTACCTTCTAAAATCGGGTTTGCCGGCGGGTTAATTGATGCCATGTTAAAAGAAAAATCCTGGTCCGAGGGCTGGGTCATGCTTACAAACATCACACTGAATGCTCGTTTTATAGAACATGGTGCCATGTTTATCACCGATGAAGTCTCAGCAGGCCGTGCGATGGTCGGTATTACCATGGACTTCTTTGCCGCATCCGCGATTGCCAAAGGTGCACCTCTGCAATATATCTATCCGCCGGTTGTGGCTTACTCACCAGCGCATGTGGCGATACTCAAAGACGCACCTCATCTAGAAGCTGCACGTGATTTTTCGCAATTCACATTATCGAGTGCCGGTCAGCAATTGCTGTTTACGCCTGATATTCGCAAATTACCAGTGGATCCTGCGGTATATGCGCAGCGTCCTCAAGATTATTTCAATCCGTACGCAGTTGCAGAAAGCAAAGGAGAGAAGGTACGCGACGTCATCGAGCAAAACCTATTAAATGCGTATTTCGAGGCGACGCTCGCCAAGCATCAAAGTTTGCTGCAATCATTATTTGTTAACCTGAACTTCGCCAGGCATCTGAAACGCGACCCTGTAAAAATCAATGACATTGAACAGCAGTTATTGCAGCCCCTGCTATCGGAACAACAGCTGTTTACAGCAGAGCATTACCAGCGGTTTCAACAGGACCAGTCCAGCGAAAAAGAAGCACTGATCAAACAATGGTCAGAGCAGGCCAGAATCCGTTATTTGTCTATCGCTAATACATTACAGACATTGCTTGTCACTCCGTAATTATTACTAGCAAAACATGCAGCCTTTACTATGCGTATTCCTGCTGTCATGCGTATGCAATGTAGCGGCGCAAGATGCAACGCTGACCACGCCTGTTCGCTCAGCGGATGCTTATACAAAACCTTATGCGGGGTTAAATGACCCAATCGCCCTCAAGGCGTTTCAGGAAGGCCGCACATTATTCCGCCAGGTCTGGACTGTACAAGGTGACGATGACCATCGCTTTTCAGGGCTAGGGCCGCTGTATAGCCGTTTCTCATGCGTCGCCTGTCATCCTGGCAATGGTCGTGGTTTTGCACCGGACGGCCCCGCACAAGCTATGAAAACCATGCTGGTGAGACTGAGTGTGCAAGACCCGCTACAAGGTATTTTGCCACACCCGGTTTATGGCGAACAGCTGAATGAATTCGGCATCCCTGGAGTGACTAGCGAAGGGGTTGCACACATTAGTTATGAAACCATCACCGTCACTTTTGATGATGGTGAAACAGTGCAATTACGGCAACCGCAATTAAGTTTTAGCGAACTGGCTTATGGCCTGCTAGGCAATGTGCTGACCTCTGCGCGGATTGCGCCTGCCGTGTTTGGATTAGGCATGCTGGATAATATTCCGGATTCTGAAATCCTGCATCAGGCACAACGGCGTAAGCCTAAGGGCATCGCCGGGCGACCCAATCTGGTTTGGGATATCGCCCAGCAGAAAGTGGTGATTGGAAAGTTTGGCTGGAAGGCGAATGTGCCTAATTTACGCCAGCAAATCGCCAGTGCCTTTCATGGCGATCTCGGGATTACATCCAGCCTGCTTCCCATAGAGAATTGCACATCGCACCAAGCGGGCTGCCTTGCGATACCAACCCAAGCCATGCCGGAGTTATCCGACCAGCAACTGAATGACATTCAGTTTTACCTGGCTGCACTGGCAGTCCCTCAACCGGAAGCCTCCAGCCAGGCTTTGCAACGCGGTGCCACCTTATTCAAGCAAGCACAATGCATGGAGTGCCATACAGACCAATTACGCACCGGGCAAAGCGCCAGTATTGCGCTGCTAAACCAGCGCACCATTCGCCCTTATACCGACTTATTGCTGCACGATATGGGCGAAGGACTGGCCGATCGCAGGCCTGACTTTACGGCGAATGGCCGCGAATGGCGAACACCACCATTGTGGGGAATAGGCTTAGCGAAGAAAGTGCACCCTGATGCCGGTTTCTTGCATGATGGCCGTGCGAGAAATTTGCAGGAAGCAATTTTATGGCACGATGGTGAAGGCAAGACGGCTAAAGAGCGATATAGGAATTTCAGCAGAGAAGAGCGGGCATTACTGCTGCTGTTTCTTGAATCACTCTAAAGCATCCAGTGCTTACATCAGCACAAAATCTTTCGGCACGGGCAGCGGTGGAATGTCCATGTCACCGAGTGCCTCCTTGGTTTCAATCTCAATCACGTCTGCCAGCGCACTGATAGGCAAAGCATTGGCGCCCATGCCAAATGGCTCTTCTAGTTCGTTACCCAGGGCATCCAGGCCGAAGAAGGTATAGGCAGCCAGTGCAGTGACGAAAGGTGTTGCCCAGCCCAGCGTATTGGCAAAACAAAACGGCAGCAGAAAACAGAATGTGTAAGCGGTTCTGTGCAATAGCAAGGTGTAGCCAAACGGAATCGGGGTATTTTGTATGCGCTCGCAAGAGGCCTGCACCAGCGCCAGTTTTTGTACCAGCTCATCCAGCATATTGAACTGGATCGTATCAATGCGCTCGCTGTGCAATGCCTGTATCAGTATGCATTCCATCGCACGCAGAATGGCTTCGGCAGGGTTTCTGCTGTTTGAGTATTCATGAAACAAAGCTTCCGGCAGGTAGGCGTGAATTTTGTGCTGGGGATTGCTAGGACGCAGTTGCACTAGTAGCGCCTGGGCATAAGCAATATTACATTCAAGCAAGATGCGGCGCGGTTGTGTAACAGCTTCGTCACCATCGAGCACTTTGCTCAAGCGGGCCAGGCTTCGGGAAGTCAGCACGAATTCGCCCCAGATTTTCCTGGCTTCCCACCAGCGTTCGTAGCAGGCATTGTTCCTGAACGCCAGGAAAATGGATAAGGTAATCCCCAGCAATGCAAACGGGCTGCCGTCAAATTTGGGTAACCAGCCTGGCCTGAAGGTGTAGACAGAGACAATGATCGTGGAGAGCATGGCCACAAATATCAGCAGCGGCATGATACGCAACACAATCGAACCTTTGATAATAAAAAACAGCTCAAGCAAATGCGGTCTGGGTCTGACGATCAAAAGGTTTCTCCTGCGAATCGAACTATTGTTGTGATGTATACTCGATGGTTTAAGTGTATCTGCCAGCGGCCTGTTTGCATTTGCAAAAGAAACAGGGAAATCAGCTGCTTTAACGCGTTTTTATTGCTTGTCACCTTGTCATCGTTAGCGAGTAAATGATCATGTTGAAATGGAAAGATGTACTCAAACTTGCCAGAGAAGGCAATCATGAGCCTAGTCATAGAGTACTAAAATCACCGCGTGAATGGCGCGAGATTCTGGATGAAGATGTGTTTACCATCACGCGCTTGAGCGCAACCGAGCGCCCGTTTTCATCAGAAATGTGTGAAGCGTTTACACCCGGCCGCTATGCCTGTGCCTGTTGTGAACAGGCGTTGTTTGATTCGGGCCAGAAATTTGAATCTTCATCCGGCTGGCCTTCATTTGACCAGCCATTGACGCCTGATGCCATTGCTTACATTGAAGATGGCAGTCACGGCATGCAGCGCATTGAAGTGAAATGTAATGTTTGTGATGCGCATCTGGGACATGTGTTTCCCGATGGCAAAACTGATAGCGGCTTGCGCTACTGTATTAACGGTAAGGCGACTATTTTTATCAGTGCTTAACGCTTATCGGTACTAAAAAATTGGCCCCTGTGGACATCAGTCAACAGAGGCCAATTTATTTCTGATATGGCTTTATTTACCCAGTCTTCTGCCAAAACTCACCGCATAGGCTGTCGGGCGGGCTAGCAGGATAGGATCCTGGCTGGCTTCAATACCTTCGGTCAATTGCAGTGGGTTAAACATCAGCGTTTTTTCCCTGGCCTTGCTATCCGCTACCACCGATTTCAGGGTCAAAGTGCCCAGCTCCACGGTTTTACGGCTTTCCGGCCACTGCACTGTGGCATTGTTCACTTCGTCGCCTTTGTCGGCAATCTGTAACAACAACTTGTATTGCACGCTCTGTGCTTTCACACGCTCGCCAATATCCGTCATCAGGTAATCCGGTGCTGCTGCATCAGCGGCTTCCTTGGTTAAATACTGCGCACCGGCTACAGGGATGATCTGGTAACGACCATAGACACTCTGACCCGCCGCATTGGTAAATTTAAAGGCATTCACCCCGAAAAATGGCTGGGTCGCAAAACTGACCGGTGCTGGTTTGGGCGTGGTCACAAACTTCAGCGCGGCCGGGTGTGCACCTAAAAACTGCTCGACCGGGCTGGGTTTGGCGGTGCTATTTTGTGAATCACGTACCGCATTGAGCAAGCCTAAAAAGTCTTCAGGCGTCGCCGCCGGGAAGTTATTCACCGAGATGCTGACAATATCAGTCGTCAAATCATCTGGCAGTTGAAAGCGAATGGCAATGCCTTTTGGGAAGGCGTTGCCGTTGGCATCCGGAATGTTAGGCACCCCAGTCGCATCAGAAAACCTGACCAGTACCGGACTCTCTGCTTTCTGTAAATGTGCCGCTTTACTGATGCTTGCAGCTTGCGCAGAAGGTTTGAACGCGCCTTCCAGCATCACGCCTTTGGCATGGTTGGAACGGAAACCTGCATGTGGCCCCCCCGACAGCGTGGTTAAGGTATCGACCAATTGCTCTGTCACCGGTTTGGCTTCTGTTTTATCTTCCGCAATCGCCGGAACTGCAGTGATAAAGGAAGCTGCGGCTAATACGCTGATCAATGTTTTTATTTTCATGATGATGTCCTTTCAATCTGATTGGTAAAAATTAAATTTTAAATCTTGTAAAATTAAATAGTGCGCTACTTTTATGCCATAAACATTATAAAAAACACAACCCCAACAACTTCAAGCAACCATTTATCCGGCATGCTGGATTAAATGGTTACGTAACACTTTCATGCGGTCACGCATTGACACGAGTTCTTCGACCGGACATCCCATGGCGCATAACATTTCATCCATGATATTAGATGCCTGCAGTCTTAAAGCGCGCCCTTTATCGGTCAGGCAAATAATCACTTGTCGCTCATCTTTGCTCGAACGCACTCTCTGTAACAGCTCAACGGCTTCCAACCTTTTTAATAAGGGCGTTAAAGTAGCGGAATCCAGGAATAACTGCTCGCCGATGTCACTCACGGTGCGCTGATCGCTTTCCCACAACACCAGCATGACCAGATACTGCGAGTAAGTTAACCCCAGTTTTTTCAACAATGGCCGGTAAGCTTTGTTGATGGCCAGTGACAGGGAATATACGGCAAAGCATAATTGCTCATTTAAAATCGGTGTTTTGTTCTTGCTTGCACTAGTCATGCAATTGATTATATATAGCGTGCTATTTAATTGCAATAAAAAATTAACTGCCTATTTGCTCAGAAATTTCAATATGGCTTGCACCACGAAATTGCCTTTGTTATGCATTCTGATTTTGCTCATTTCATTCTCCTTTAAATATGAGATACATGGTAAAACCAATGCATCGCTAAATAAAGTTGAATGTTTTTATGGGCTTGATAAGGGAAACTGATCGTACAACTACCAGAACAGATATGACTGACAGCTAGCGACTATGGGAGATTGTGCTATGTGAAAGGTCAGTAAGAAATACACTTAACGTGGTGCGTTAAAACCATCCAGCGGATTGATGGCGAATGACAGGTCATCGCCGATATCTATATCAATCTCGTTCTGGCCTTCCCAGCGTTCCAGCCAGATAGAGAAATCTTTTTCCGGCATCGGTTTGCCGATGAAATAGCCCTGGCCTTCATCGCAGCCCAGTTTGGCTAACTGGCCAAGTACCTCTTCGTTCTCGATGCCTTCAGCCACGACATTCAGGCCCAGGTTATGCGCCAGGTCTATGGTCGATTTCACAATGCTGGCATCGCCGGTGTTCTTATCCATGAACATGACAAACGAGCGGTCGATCTTAAGTTCCTGCACCGGTAGTTGCCGCAAGTAAGCCAGCGAAGAATAACCGGTACCGAAATCATCAATGGCCAGGTGCAAGCCCATGGCAGCCAGCTTCCTGACCACCGTCTCGGCGCGTTCCGGGTCCTGCATCAAACTGCCTTCGGTGATTTCCAGCTTGAGCGCTTTTGAATCCAGCCTGTGTATTTTCAGCAAATCGGCAATCTGTTCCGGCAACTCCATGTTATTCAAATCCCGGGTAGACAAATTCACCGCCAGGCTCATGTGCAGCCCCTGGCTCTTGTAATCCGCCAGCACCTGGCAGGCACGCAGCAGCATCCAGTTTGTGATCTCGCTGATAATGCCGGTCTGCTCGGCAAACGGGATAAACTGGTCCGGGAAAATCATGCCTTTTTCGGGATGCACCCAGCGGATCAGCGCTTCACCGCCCAGCGTTTTGCGTGTTTTGATATCAATTTTGGGCTGGATGTACAGTAATAACTGATTTTTCTGGATGGCTTCTTTTAAATCGGAAATCAGGGTGAGGGTTTCTGACTGATCGATTTCTAACGCGGTGTTGTAGACAATCCAGTCGGCCTTCTTGATTTTGGAATCATGCAAGGCAGTCTCGGCATGATTCAGCAACGCTTCTTCGCTGACGCCGTGCTCAGGATAAAGCGCAATGCCCATGGCGATGCGCACATCAATCGCCTGCCCTTGTACGTTGACCGGCGTATCGAAAATACGATTGATTTTGTCGGCATATTGCGTCGCTTTGGCCTGGTCGGTGTGTTGCAACAATACGGCAAACTCATCTGCATCTAACCGGGCGACCACATCATGCTCAGACAGGATATTTTCTTTTAATACCTGGCCTACATGGCGTAATAAATCATCACCGAAATCCCTGCCCAGCGTTTTGTTAATCGGTTTGAAGCGGTGGATGTTGATGACAAGTACACTGAGTTTCTGTTGCGTTTCTGCATGTCGCATAATCGCCTGCTGCAAGCCTTGCATGAACGCCAGGCGATTAGACAGCCCGGTCAACTCGTCATTAAACGCCAGGCGCTGAATGCGCAGCGTCCGTTGCAAAACCGCCTCCCGCATGCTGTTAAGCGCTTTACCAAGATAACCGACCTCATCGCTGCTATTGATATGGATTTCTTTTGCATAATCACCCATCGCGATCTCATCGGCATTTTTCACCAGCTCGGCGATAGGCTCGGTGATTTTGCGCGAGACATACCAGATCAACCCTGCAAAGATCAGCACGCCGATGAAAGTAAGCACTACCATGCTTTGAAATAACTGGCTCAATTCGCGCGTAAACGGGGCCACTGAACCTTGCAGTACGACCAGCAGCACTTCGTCTTTGGTTTCATGCAAGGCGCGGATTTTCAGGTGATAGGTTTGACCGCGCAAATCAATTTTATGCAGGGAAAGTTTCTGGCGATAAATATCAGACACGGTTTTGACCAGCATGTTTGAGAGCTGGCTGGTGCCGGTGCCACTCATCAGTTTCCAGTCGTGTTGCGCAGTCTTTTGCAGAAAAGTGACATCCAGATGCGTCAGCTGCTTGATCTGGTCAGCTAACCGGCCATCTACCGCAAAGCCCATCACAATCCAGCCAATCACATCAGGCGCTTTCACCGGCACGGTGATCAGCTGGTAAGGTTTACCATCGACAATGTCAAACTTGAGCGTACCATTCTGGTTCTGCAAAATAGCCTTGCGCGCATTTGCATCAACGTTGCTATCGGAAGTGCCTATCACCAGCTCTTCGCTATTGCTGATGTAATAAGCCACCTGGGCGTGAATACGGCCCTGATAACTTTCCAGCGCAGATTGAATGGTTTCGGCATCGTTGCTGGCAACCGCATCGCGAAACGCGTAGTCAGCAGCCAGCACCTGGGTGGCTTGTTTCAGGCTTTGGGTATTGTGTTGCAACAGGTTGACAAAGACGCGTTCACCGACATTGATTTGTTCCTGGGCCAGCTCGTTAGCATGTTTAACCAGCGCGTACTTCAGCGGTATGAGGCCAGCAAGTTGAATAGCGACAACAACGGTGAGAAATGTAAACGCTATTCGAGAGCGAATATGTTTGAACTTGATCATTCAGTCTTATTTTTATGGAGTCGACACTTTAATCTCAATAGCGCCATCAATTTTTACCTTTTGCTCAGTTGCGGGCTTGTTCACCCCTGGCAGCCACACCTGATAAGTATATTGACCTTCACTCAACTTGAGCACAGCCCGTCCTTTATCATCTGTTTTAGCAAAAAATGGCGTATCTACAATGTATATGTACCCTAACATAGAATCATGAATGTTGCACCCCAGGGTCACCAAACCGGCCTGATCAAACTGCACGGGATTGGTCGGCACACCAGAATATAACTTTAATTCAAACTTCTTGGTTGGGGAAAAAGAATACACATGATGCCGAAATGAATCTTCATTAGGAAAGTTAATATTGGTGCCAGTCTGCACAACCGTGATCTTAGGGTTGAACATTTTGTTTTTCTGCACGATCTTGCCAGTGGCATTGGGGTTAATGGCGGGTGTTTTACCATCATAAAATGCCACCACGGCATCGGTCACAGTATTGCCTGCCGCATCAGTGACAATCACCGTGATCGATTCAGCACTGGCTACAGTAAAAAGTGCGCCGGTGAACAGCAGCAACACGGTGCGCACGATGGCAGTCCACATGGGCATTCCTTTATACATTTAGTTAGTCACGACATCGTGCTTCATGGGCGCCAATATCTTCAGCAACTCGTTTTTTTCTTTGGTGCCTACGCCATTCGCATCCATGCGCTCGCGCAAAACATCTACCATAATCTCAAATTCGGCTACCGTATTATGCAAATCCGCATGCGACTTCTTCATCGTCTCACCTTCATACACGCAATTACCACCGGTTTTCACACACAGAAAATTAGTCACACTCTCTTTCAAGGTTTTCATTTTCACGCCCTCAAATGAGCGGCTGGTGCGCGGATCCTTGCTGACGATATCCAGTGTCTGGTTGGATAGCCTGCTCAGCATGGGCATGCCGCCTATACGCTGGAATAACGTCGCTTCAGGCTTAGGTTGCGTCACACAGCCTGCACATAAAAATACTACTATCGCAATCACATAATTACGCATTGATTCTCTCCATCATCCTTTCTACCAACTATCACATCTTACAACCTGGCCGGGAGATGTATTGAGCAAGAAAACCCCTATTCCTGTCTTTTTTCACGCAATTATATTTATCGCAAGAGATAGATAATGCGTCAATGGCGTTATTTTTAAAAGAGATTCTTATGTGCAAGATTAAATCTATTTCTTCTGCTTTGCCCCTAATACTAGCCTTGGGCACGTTTTCTCCTTTCGCAAACGCAGGTGACCGCCTGCTGGCGACCGGCGGCGTGACGCAGGTGGAAGGCTCCGCTGGCGGTGGCTTGATGCCCTGGGCAGTGATCAGTGGCTATGGCACTGACAAGCAGATTGGTGGCTCGGCGTTTTATACGCATGCCGAAACCAAGGCCGACTACAAATTAAATTCCGCAGGAATTTCATTAGGCTTTGTGAATCGTGTGGAAGTCAGTGCGGCGCAAACAAGATTTGGTTTGGGTAACACCATCCGGGGTGAAGAAATACGCCTGAATACAGTTGGTGTTAAATTGCGTGTCATCGGTGACGCCATTTATGACCAGGATAGCTGGATTCCGCAGATTTCAGTAGGTGCTCAATACAAATATAACGAAGACTTTAATTTTGTACCTAAACTTTTAGGTGCCAAAGACCGTAGCGGGGTCGATTACTACGTGGCTGCCAGCAAGTTATTTCTTGGTGCGGCCAATGGTTACAACCTGCTAGTGAATGCCAACTTGCATGCCACTAAAGCGAACCAGTTTGGTTTGCTGGGGTTTGGCGGCGACAGGCGCGACAGTTATCGACTCTACCCTGCCGTCTCTGCAGCAGTGATGTTGTCGGATAGCTTTCTGGTAGGCACTGAATTGCGTTTTAAACCGGATAATCTTTCTGCGGCTGAAGAGAAAAAAGCGCAGGATGTTTTCATGACCTGGTTTCCACATAGAAATGTGTCCGTGACCGGCGCTTACATAGACCTGGGCACGATCGCGACTAAAGAAAACCAGACCGGCTGGTATCTGTCAGGGCAGATCAATTACTAACTACCCAGTGATTAAAAAGGCTTTACGCAAATGACAACGGGCGCTAATAGCGCCCGTTTTTCGTAGCAAAGAACAATTATTTGTTCATTACGTACATAGTTACTTCAAAGCCGAAACGCATTTCGGTAGCAGCTGGTTTTGTCCACATGATTGATTTCCTTTAATTAGTTTCGTTTTAGCGTTTGCTATTACGTGTGTCCATATTAAAACTGCTCGCCGGGCTTGTCGTGCTTAAACTGCGCAACCTGCCATCATGATTTTCATGAGACTGTCCTAAGCACCGTTCCCGGCACGTAAATTTTTCATCTTGCTCAATAACTTGCGCACCCCTTTACGGCCTATGGTGCGCTTTAAATGTACCTTGAAATCATATAAATAGAACGGCAGCAAAGTGCCGATATTCAGGCTATGCCCCGACAGACCGAGATAGAGCGTCAGGAACTGCTTGCGGCCATCCCAGTGTAACTTCTGGATCGCACGGGTTAAATCGGCAATTCTTTCACTGTATGGAGTAGCCGTGGGGTAGGCATGAAGACGTGCAGTATCAATCAGCGAGAATGTCAGGCGCTCGTCCTGCAGGCTGACCAGGATATTGCCGCCGGAAAAATCCCTGAAATAAATGCCGGAGGCATGCATATGCAGGCAGAACAGCGCAAATGCCTGGTACAAGCTTTGCGCGGCGACGCCGTGGAAGGTTTCTTCACCCTGGCTGAAAGCGATAAAGGACTGGGCGATGGTAAAGTCGTGCGTGACATAGTCACAAATAAAGTAATTCTGCTTCAGGCTGGTGTCGTTAACACGCTCGAAATAAGCCACCGGCATGGCAGTGCCTACACCCCGGCGCAATAATTCCATGGCGCCGTTCCAGCTGCGTTTGGCCTTGCTGGGCTTAAAGCGGTCAAGCACGGTTTTATGCCAGTGCATCCTGATCGGCTGTTTGACGGTGACTTTTTTATTTGCCGACCTAGGGTCAGCGATCGGCCAGATCGCATTCCGTGCATGGCGTAAAGCCTGCTCTTTGGCTGGCGCCTTGAGAGTGCCAGGGTGCCAGGCATACCAGAGTTGCGCCGCCTGCTCACTGCTCTCTGCTAAGATCATGCCGCGCCAGTCGGCTTCCTGCACCGGGAAATACTGCAAGCCTTGGATGTGGGCATGGATGATAGTCTGTGACAGCTTGGGGTTGGCGGTATGCAGCTCAACCGTCTCAGTTGCATCCCACATAAGGTAAACAGGCGTTTCGTTGATCAGCGCGGGCTGTGCAATAGACTGGCCATTGCGATTGATACATTCCACCTTGCGCAAAGCGGATTCCGCATACACCTGGTTCAATATGGCACAGTGGCCATTGATGGCCCACACCACATGGATCAGTTTCTGATGCTTGCGTAACTGGTGGATTTCCAGGCCATCACCGGTCGCCAGTGGCCCGACATAATGTGCGCCATTCAGCCAGCGTGCGACTGTTCTCAGAGCCGAG
>DATHWT010000026.1:0-13192 GCA_035460345.1 Methylophilus sp.
CTGGAAGCGATCCGCGAGGTCTGGCCGGAAAACCTGCCACTCACCGCGCGATTCGGTGTCATTGAATACGATGGCAAAGACGAAGAAACCCTAAGCGAATCCATTCAATTGGTCAAAGCCTGGAAACAGCGCGGTCTGGATATGCTGAGTGTCAGTGTCGGCTTCACCATTCCTGAAACCAATATCCCATGGGGTCCAGCTTTCCTGGCACCGGTCGCGCAACGCGTGCGTCACGAGGCAGGCATCCCGGTTTCTTCAGCCTGGGGCTTTGGCGCACCTACGCTGGCAGACGATGCTATCCGTAATGAAGCACTGGATCTAGCCATGATAGGCCGCGCGCACCTGGAAAACCCGCATTGGCCCTACTTTGCCGCAAAGACGTTGAATAAGGACAACCCAGCCTGGGTATTGCCTGCGCCTTATGCGCACTGGCTGGCCAGGTATAGAAGCCCGACGCAGGAGTAATATCGCAGCATGGAGTGTCACGGAGACTTCCGTTATTACACTTAAACTCTTTTCAGGATACCTGGCTAATATAAAAACGGCTTGCAGAAGTGTGAGCCGTTTTTTCTCATCTTCACACAGCGTTACTTTGAAGACATTCCGAAGCGCTTCTAAGCTGGTGCTTAAGTTCTTTTCCCATACCTATGGCGGGGATGAAACTTAACCATCCATGAGCGAATCCCATCTTTTACTAAAGAGGATTATGTTTAAGCCGATACTTAATCCACAATGGGACTGTTGTTCAGCATAAACAGTTTACGATCAGTCATTATTAAATGCGCATTTAAAACCAACATGTTCACAATATTAGTCTACAAAAGCCGGGTGCACACCGATATGTCTCCCTCCGACTTGTACCAACTGGTCAAAGCCGCGTCTCTAAAAAACGCTGCCAGGGATATTTCAGGCGTGCTTTTATTTGATGGTGATTATTTCTTTCAGTATCTTGAGGGTCCTAGTGATGCAATCAAGGCGCTGTACGAGATCATCATCAGGGACAACCGCCATCGGCATGTCGTTAAACTCATGGAAGATCATTCGCCAACCCGAAGATTCGGGGTGTGGTCTATGCATGCCATAGATGTGAATACCCTGCATGGGGATGATTTGAATGAAATTCTCGCCAGGGGATCTTCTTTTCAGCCAGCAAGTGCCGGCCTCCCGTCTCACGACCGGGTTTTAAAGATGATTACGGCTTTTGCATCAGCAAGCTGGGCGGAAAATGACGCCAGTTTTGAGCCCGAGCAATGGCAATTCCATTTGAAGCCTTCTCAATTTGATGCAGTGGTCAATATCAAAAAATCCGCACCCTGCCAGTTTGCTTTCCAGCCTATCCTGGATCCTGTATCAGGCACCGTGGCTTCTTTTGAGGCCTTGATCCGCAGTTCTTCCGGCGGGCCGCCATCCGAATGCTTTGAAGGCTTGTCCCCAGAGCAACTGTATCTGTTTGACCTGGAATCCAAACAATATGCGTTTGAGCTGGCTTCTCAAATGAACCTGGGTAAATGCAAGATTTCCATCAATCTCTTACCCATGTCATTGGTAAGGGTACCGAATGCGGTCGAGAGCCTGCTGACCTATATTACTAACTTTGGTTTTGCGCCGCAGCAAGTCATTGTGGAGATTACAGAAGAAGAATCCATCACGAATTTTGAAGATTTCCAGATGGCTTTAACGGAGTTACGCTCTGCTGGCATCAGTGTCGCCATAGATGATTTTGGAGCAGGCTTTGCTGGATTGACACTGCTGTCGAGATTTCAACCGGAGAAACTTAAAATCGACCGCCAAATCATCGAAGGTATACATCACGACGGGCCCAAACAAGCCATTGTCAAAGCCATCATAGAATGTGCGCATTCCCTGGGCATCACCATTGTTGCTGAAGGCGTTGAAACAGTGGAAGAATGGTGCTGGCTAGAATCGGTCGGGGTAGATCTATTCCAGGGCTTTCTGTTTGCAAAGCCGCAATTAAACGGCACGCCTGGCATCAACTGGCCTACGCTTAAAGCGGTTTGATGTTAAAAAAATCCAGTGACTCCTTCTCGTTAAACAAACCTTGATCTTAAGCAATAGTGTATAAATGCCAGAAAAACGCTGAAACCCTGCGTCCGAGGATTCTGACAAGCATTTCAGCAACACCCTTATTTGAAGAAAGTTTCCCGCACTGCATGATGCAAGCAACGGCGCATCATCAATCGCGGAAACATATTCCCATGTCTGTACAAAATCAAAAACAAGATACAAACAATTCAGTTACTGAGTTACTACTACCTTTAGGCGCGGTAGCCGTGACCATATTCGGTATGCTATTTATTTCATTCAGTGTGATTGTACTTACCGGGATTATTTCTGGCGGAAATCCAAGATTTGAAGCGAAATCAAACCCAAACAAAAAATCAGGAATGATCATTATCTCATCTTCAAAATCTATTGAAGATGAGATCAGAAAATCACAGATGGTCACCCCTGAATTACCATTACATTATCGTTCCCAGACACAACTTTCGTTGTGGAAATCTCAGCGTGCTTATCGATATTTCGATATTGAAAAATATTAAAAGAAAGACATTCGAAGCAGAAACACTGGCGTAAAGCACCCGGTATTTCACCGAAAGATTATTGCAGCGAATTGCTGATCGCGCTCTCTGGAAATAACATGTTCAGTTGAGGATTCTTGGACAGATCCAGCGTCATTGTCGGGAAAGCAAAATTGACTTTCATAGACTCCAGTTCACGCATCAAATACAAATTGATGGATTGCTGTGTATCCATATAGACGTTGTAACTGCTATCCAGCACGTAATAGACGACTTCAAAATCAAGCGAGCTCAGGCCGAAGCCTTTGAAATGCGCACGGTCAAACCGGGCTTTGGATTCTGCAGTAATGGCGTTTTTAACGATGACAGGTATCTTTTCAACGACGTCTGCTTTTGTGTCATAAGTCACCCGGAATTCAAAAACCACTCTTCTTTCTGCCATGCGCTTGTAGTTATGAATGGTATTTTTCAATAACTCGGTGTTGCCGCATACGATCTGTTCCCCGCTCAGGCTGCGGATATGGGTCGTTTTTAAGCCAACGCGCTCAACCGTGCCGAGTACACTGCCGAAAATAATGAAATCACCAATCACAAAAGGCTTATCCAGGCCTATTGCCAGTGAGGCAAACAAATCGCTCAGTATATTTTGAACTGCAAGGGCGACCGCCACCCCGCCCACCCCTAAACTGGCGACGAAAGCGGTGATATTAACGCCCATATTTGCCAGGATGCTGAGCATGGCAATGGACCAAACGATCGTCTTAAAGATCCAGGATAACATAGTGGTCAGAACAGCATTTTCGGCTGACCCATCAGTAGCGACCACTTTAGCTTTAGCCCATAGACTGATGCCCTTGCTCAGCCACACGGCTATCTGGATACCTATGATTAAAAAGGAAAGGTAATCGAGGCGGGTGACCCACTTCGTATTCAACTCCAGGAAGTGCATGGCAAACAACAATGAAAATAATGCGAAAGTGAATTGATTGGTACTGCGCATGACTTCGGTGATTAAATCACCCAGTTTGGTCGGGTTTTTTAAGTTAAAACGCGAGATTCTTTTGATGGAAAATTTCCAGACTATCAGCAATGCGAGGTAAGTGCACATGAAGATCAACAGTGTGTACAGCCACTCATTGATAGTGAAACTAAGAAATTTGTATTGCAGCCAGCTACTCATTTTTATCCTTTGTGAAGGGTTAGATGATTAGTCAGGATATTTATTTGAACTTACAGAAAAGAAGCAAACGAGGTTTAGAGAATTTCACCGGGATTTAAAGAATTGCACGAATGAAACACAAGCCATTTCCTAACAAAGAGCCCGTATGATGAACATGCGATTTGTAAGTTCAATAAAATTGCCCGCCTGTGCTTGATGACTGGCGACTCATTACTGTGTATGAGCTTACTTGGCCAGCTATTCAATTGGCCTTCACTCAATCATTGATAGTGCTGGCTTGAGAACTATCTTTGGTCTCCGGCATTGCCAGCAATAATAAGATAAAGGCCACCGCTGCGATGGCAGCCAGGGTCAGGAAAGCCGCATTGTAGCCTGCCTCTTGCAGCACCAGGCCCGTTAAACCGGGGCTGAGCGCAGCGCCTAAGCCGAAGACCGTGGAAATCGCGCCCAGGCTTATATTGAACCGCCCTGTTCCCTGTGTCAGATCCCTCACAATGATTGGAAACAGGGCGCCAAAAATACCGGCACCTATGCCGTCAAGTAACTGCACGGCGACCAGCCAGTAAGGGTCATCAGACACTATATACAGCACGCCCCTTAGTGGAAGAATAATAAACCCGGCCAGCAATAGCGGTTTGCGGCCCCACGTATCTGCTTTGGACCCCACCAGCATCGCCATAGGCACCATCACCAGCTGGGCAGCGACTATACAGGCCGAGGTCAGCGGCGTCGCCATTGCCAGGTTAATCTGGGCCAGCTTCTGGCTGACTAAAGGCAACATCGCAGCATTTGCCAGATGAAACAGCGCGCAGCAAATAGCAAAAATGAATAGCGCCTTGTTAGTGAGCAGCGCTTTTATCCCTGAAGGATGTTCGTTACCAGATGTGCTGGCAACAGAGCCTCTGGCCAGGCTGTGATCTATCGCCTTGGCAGAGATAAAACTGACAGAGATCATGCTGCCTATCGCCATGGCGGCCATTAAATAAAAAACGGCGATCGGCCCAAACAAATAGGCAAAGCCGCCAGCCAGCAGCGCCGCCACCGCATTGCCTGCATGATTAAATGTTTCATTGCGGCCGGTTCTTTGCGTGAATGCGCGCGGGCCGGTCATACCTAGCGTGATGGCAGCAATGGCAGGCGCAAACACGGAGGCAGACAGCGCGCTCATGGTTTGCGTGATCGCCACCAGACTGAATGAACTGACGAAGGGAAGAACCAGGCAACTGAATGTCACTACCAGCGCAGCGATCGCAATGACGGCCCGCTTGCGATGTGTGTGATCAATCAGCGCTCCGGCGGGTATCTGCGTCACGAGTGCCGTGACACCTGCCAGCGTCATTACAAAACCGATGCTGGCAGGCTGCCAATGATGGACAGCAAGCAGATAGATGGCAAGGTAAGGCCCCAATCCATCGCGTACATCTGCCAGAAAGAAATTAAGGGCGTCCAGCGAAAGGGTATTGCGATGGTCTATCGGTTGGGTACGCATGCGCAATCTCTATCATGAAGGTGAATGCATATTAGATTTCAAGCGACAAAATATCAAGGCATTCATGTTCGCGATAATAGTGGGTGAAGGAGCGCGCAATCCGTCACATCAATGAAAGATTGTTTTTGTTTGATGAAGGTGTGATGACCGCGCTGCAGGGGAAATTACGCTGGATCAATCAGTGAATTGAACCGATTTTCCCACAAGTCACTAACGAGAAATGCCTTGCCACTACCGGACGATGCAATGATCTGGAAGTGATGGAGAGCGTGCCTCATGGAAATGGGCATGCCTCCCAAGCACTGGTGTCGCAGTCTTTAACTGTTTGCTTACCAGTCAGGCACCACGCTGTTGCAATACCGTAGGTCCTTCCAGCACTGCCCGCACTTTTTTGGCCAGGTCTGCCATTTTGTATGGCTTGGTCAGCACTTCAAACTCAACCCCCTGATCCTGGTCTTTATCCTGGGAACCGGCATAACCGGTAGTCAGCAATATCGGCAGGTTGGGAATCAATTTGCGCAGCTCCCTCGCCAGCATGATGCCATTGATGCCGCCTGGCATGATGATGTCGGAGAACAGCAATTGTGGCGGCTGCTGTTTTTCGATGAGCTTTCTGGTGGTATTGATAGCTTCCAGCGCACTATTGGACACAATGACTTCGTAACCCAGTGTCAGCAGCATTTCCATGGCTAATTCCGATACTTCAGGCCTGTCATCCACCACCAGCACGGTTTCCTTGCCACCACGATTCAACGGGTTTTTGCCCGCGTTTAAATCTGCATGGCGTATCTGGTCGGTGGCCTTGAAATACATACGCACAGTAGTGCCTATATTTATCTCAGAATAAATGGTTGCCGTACCCCCGGATTGCTTGGCAAAGCCATACACCATGGAAAGGCCAAGACCGGTCCCTTTGCCCTCTTCCTTGGTAGTGAAAAAAGGGTCCATGACACGATTCAGCAGTTCTGGCGGAATACCGGAGCCGGTGTCGGTAATGGCAATGGATACGTAGCGACCAGGTGGCAGGCCTGCATAGGCACTGATGTCTTCGGGAGAAACCGTGACGTTTTCCGTGACCAAAGTGACCTTGCCGCCGTTAGGCATGGCATCGCGTGCATTGACCAGTATATTGATCAGGCAAGCTTCAAGCTGTGTAGGGTCTAGCTGACAGTTGTCCAGGTCAGGCGCAAGATCGCGCTGTAATGATATTTCTTGCCCCAGTGTTTTCAGGACCAGGTCACTGATGCCTTGCGCCACATTATTCAGGTTGACGATACGGCCATCGAGGCGCTGCTTGCGCGCGAAAGCCAGTAATTGCTGCGTCAGTGAAGAAGCTTTCGTCACCGCACTGCGTATGCTTTCCAATCCGCGCAGGATAGATGCGTCATCGGCCTGCTGCCTGTCTATCTTTAACTTGAGGATATCGACATGGCCAGACATCACTTGCAGGAAATTATTGAAATCGTGCGAAATACCGCCGGTCAGCTGACCTAGCGCTTCCATTTTCTGCGCTTGTGTCAACGCATCTTCAGCGTCCCGGCGCCTGCTGACGTCAAGCTGCGAAGCAAAGTAATACACCAGTTCTTTTTGCTTGTTATATACCGGAGAGATATACAAGGCATTCCAGAATGAAGAGCCGTCCTTACGGTAATTCAGGATTTCAGTGGTAATTTCGGTGCGGGAAGCAATGGCTTCCTTTATTGAAGCCACGGTATGCACATCGGTATCCGGGCCTTGCAGGAAACGACAGTTAAAACCTATGATTTCTTCCGCCGAATAGCCACTCATGGAAATAAATGCCCGGTTGGCAAACACAATCGGATTATCCGGCTGTCTGGGATCGGTCACTAGCATGGGCATGCGCGTGCTTTCAATCGCAGCAAAAAAGATATCGTCTTTGTGGTCGGCAATCGCGTCGTGATGGTATTCAGTGACTTCTATTGTTGAACCTTGTGAATGGGAAGGCTTTTCAGGATGTTTACTCATATGAAATAACAGTATTTATTGTATTAATTATTAATGGATATCAACATGGATTATAAGTTCACAAAAGCAAAACAGACAAAATCTTTGCATTCACCTGTCACACTTTGCTGGTGTGCAGAGGAAGAACCATGGTGAACTGGCTTCCCAGCCCCAAACCCTGGCTACTGCAACTGACCGTGCCGTCATGCAGCTGAACCAGTGTTTTGACCAGCGCCAACCCAAGCCCCAAGCCGCCCTGTGATCTATCCGAGCTGCGTTTTGCCTGGGCAAACAAATCAAATATCAGTTCCTGGTCTTCAGGAATAATGCCGATACCGTCATCAGAGACCTTGATATGTACTTGTTGAGCTACGGTTTCCAGGCTCAAAGTGATATTGCCCCGTTTTTGCGTATATTTAGCTGCATTGTTCAAAAGATTGGAGACTACCTGGACCAGCCGTTTGAAATCCCCTGACACCAGGACCGGCCCCGGCTCCAGCTGAATGGAGAGACGCTGCTGCTTGGAATCGATTAGAGGTCGGACTTGCTCTATCGAATCGGAAATCACCGCAATCATGTCTTGCGCTGTTTTTTCAATGACCACCAGGCCGCGGTTTACCCTGGATACGTCCAGTAAATCATCGACCAGTCCTACCATATGCTTGACCTGCCGCTGAATGATCTCAGTGGATGTTTGCACGCGTGCCTGATCGAACTGGCTCAAGAACATAATGTGGGCGGCGCTGCTGATGGGGGCTAACGGGTTTCTCAACTCATGCGCCAGCATGGCAAGAAACTCGTCCTTGCGCCTGTCGGCTTCGCGCAACGTCTTATCATTCTGAGTCAGAACTATTTCGTTTTGTTTAAGCTGTTCTTGCGCATTGTAGCGGTCAGTCACATCGCGGGTGGTGCCTGCCACATATTTCACCTCACCGTGCTCGTCGAATACCGGCACAAAAATGTAGTCATACATGCGCCGGCCGAATGTGCCGGTGAAAAACACCTCACCGCGGTAAGGCTTTTTGGTTTTGCGCACGGTATCGATTTCCTTGTCGTGCATTTCTGCATGCCAGGGCTCATAGCCTAGCTCCAGGAAAGTCCTGCCTACCGTTTCTTCATACGTGCGGCCAAACATTTTCAATAACTCCTGATTGGCATAGGCAAAGTAATGATGAACCTCGCCAAATTCAAACACGTATACAAAATCAGGGATGGTACTCAAAATTGTTTCGTAAAGACGCTTGCGGTCCTCCGAGCTTTTGAGTAATTCTTCATTCTGCAGCCTCAAATTCTCAGCCAAGTCACTTGCCACACTTACTCTTTGCAATAGTTCCTGACGCTCATTGACCAGCAGTTCAACCTGCGACCTGGAGGCAAACCTGGTTTTGAACAGGGCTGCCATGATGGCAATCGTGAAAATTCCGAAACTAGCCAGGATGATAACCACAGCCAGGCTGTCCTGATTCGCACTTTGCGTAGCCGCCATGCCTGTGGAATGCACCCCGCCCAGAACCAGTACTGAAGTTAACCGGAACGGCCACATATGAAATAAGCGCTGCTGCACTTTAAATACTGACCACCCTGGCGCCACATAGGCCGTTAATTTTATGAAAGTTTCTGCTAGACTAATGGCAAAGCAGGAAGCAAAAACAGCCGTGAGAATAGAAACGATTAACTGTGCTATTTGATATTGATTAATCAGCATATGTTGCCTTGGTGTTTTTTTTCTGGATTTTTTTGGTTATTATTACGCATTAAAATAATGCTTTCGCATTAATTCTATTCCCCATAATTATTATTGCAATAATAATCTATCCTATGCCACATCTTGCTGCATGATCACAACGACCTCATCCAGGGTTTTGCCTCTCTTACGCAATGCAACGGCTCAGTTGCATAAACAATTAGATGCGAGCCTGCCATTCGCTGCGGCACAACCATCCATTGAAGATTACTCCCGACATTTGCTCGGGTTTCAACACTGGCTTGCAGACATTGATACATTTATTGCTGGAAGCAGCCTGCCCGCTGAAGAATTCAGGGCAGTGAATGGTAACGCACTGAAACTACTGGAAATTGATTTGCAGGGCATGAATGTGGAAATCCTTTCCCCTGCACCTCGCAATGTGAGTCCGATCAATCTTAACGCTGCTTGCTGCCTGGGGATTGAATATGTGGTGAAGGGCTCTGCATTGGGAACCGCGATGCTTTACAATAAGGCCTCCCAGATGTTTCCCGCTGCGCCGATGGCATTTATGCAGGATTCAATGATGCACGGCAAACATAGATGGAAACAGTTTCTGCTGAAGCTGGAATCGCATGACTGGACCGAAACCGACTTGGCAAGCGCTCAGGAAGGCTCGATATGGGCTTTTCAGCGCTATATCACACTGCATGAGATGTCTCTTCAACACCAATGACTCAAGTCACTTTAGATAACTGCGATCAAGAACCCATCCATACGCCTGGATCTATCCAGCCGAATGGTGCATTGCTAGGCTTTGCACTGAGTGGTGACCTGCTCTACTTCACAGAGAATGCAGCCAGTATTCTGGGGACTTTGCCTTCCAATCTGCAGGATATTCACCTGGATGCCATACCCGGCGCGGCTGCTTTTATCCTGCAATATCTTGAAGAGGCCAGAAATGGCCAGGCAATACTGATCAGCCACGAACTGCTTGCGGCTGACCAAAAGGTCTATGACCTGGTGATTCATATGTATGCAGATATCGTCATTGCCGAATTTGAGAGCAGGCGCCAGGCCGATGACAACACCATCTCTTTTTCTGTCAAAGTGCAAAAGGCACTCAACGTTATCCGCCAGCAAAAAACCATACAGGCGGTGCTGCAAGCGGCGGCTAAAGAAGTCAGGTTGCTGACCGGCTTTGACCGGGTCATGTGCTACGTTTTTCACCAGGACGACAGTGGACACATTGTGGCTGAAGCAAAACGCGAAGACCTGGATGCGCTGGTCAACCGCCACTACCCGGCCAGCGATATTCCGCCGCAGGCCAGGCGGCTGTATATCGAAAATACGCTACGCCTGATCTCGGATGTGGCGAGCACGCCTATCCCCCTTCTGAGTGTTGGCAACAGGCCGCTGTTGGACATGAGCCACTGCATATTGCGCAGTGTGTCACCCATCCATATTGAGTACTTGCAGAATATGGGCGTCGGCGCCTCCATGAGTATTTCAATCGTGGTCAATGGGCGATTGTGGGGGCTGATTGCCTGCCACCATATGTCAGCGAAGCAAGTGCCCTACTCTATACGCATGGCTTGCGATGTGCTGTGCCAGATACTGGGCAGCACCGTAAACCAGCTGGAAACCAAAGTGGCTGCCGAACAGAAAGTGCTGACCTCGGCCGAGCGCGCGCAGTTATCTTTAAAGCTGATCAACTCCGAAGATTACGTTCAGGATTTACTGGCAAGTGCCGATTCGCTAAAAAAAATCATTCAGGCGGATGGCTTGTTGATAAGCTTTAATGGCAAGGTGAACGCAACAGGTGTGAGCCATGAACTCGCCACCGAGCTAGTGAACTGGATAGAAACACAGCCAGAGGATTATTTCCAGTTCAGTGCTATCCAGGATGCCCCTGACTTTTTCTCGACCGCAGGCAATGGCCTGACAGGCGCGTTGGGATTCTGCGTAGACAGGAGCCATCGCAGTTGGATCATTTATCTGCGCATGGAAAAAGTACATACCATCAACTGGTCCGGCTTTCCCGAAAAGGAATACAAGGTCGGCCCGCTGGGAATCAGGCTGACTCCCAGAGGATCATTCGATGAGTGGAAAGAAACGGTCAAAGGGCAATGCGAGGCCTGGACGCCATCTGACATTCAAGTTGCCAAAGACCTGCAACTGGATTTGATGAGAGTATCCAACACCAAAAGTGCCGAGAATAACCGCATCCGTACGCAGTTAATGGCGATTCTGGGGCACGACTTGCGAGACCCATTAAACTCCATCAGCATGGCCAATCAATTTATGGAGCATCAGGAAGGTGCTTCCAAAATGCGGTCGCGCATTAAGAACTCTACAGGCAGAATGAACCGCCTGATTACCGATGTCATGGATATGGCAAAACTCGATGGCGGCATTGGCCTCAGTGTCAGCCTGATCGAAACCAACCTCACCTCATTGCTTAACGAAATCATAGAAGAAAACCGCGTCGGTTACCCAAACTCAGAAATCATCCCGGATATTTCTGAGATCACGACCCATGTTGACCCTGACCGGATCAGCCAGGTGATCGCCAACTTGATCAGCAATGCCCGTCACCATGGGGAGGTGGGTACGCCAGTCAAAATCACCCTGAAACAACAAGCGCGTGTGATCACACTGGCCGTGAAAAATAAAGGCAAAGAAATTGAACCGGAACTGACAAGAATATTGTTTGATCCTTTCAAGCGCTTATCAAAACAAAATGACCGTAATAAAACCGGCATGGGTCTGGGACTGTATATTTCAAATGAAATCATCAAAGCCCACAACGGTGAAATCATCTACACCTACGATAGCGAGAGCGGGGAAGTCGTATTCACGGTGAAGTTTGCTGCTCCCACTAATTAAGGTAAGTCCGAACGGACTTGATCTTCTTTAGCAGCCGTTTTCAAGCCCCATTAAAACCTGGCAGTTTTTAGGCCCTTCTGCAGCAAGGCTCATTGCATAATTGCGCCTGGCAAGCACTAGTCACCTCATGAAACCGCTTGATGCAGATCAGATACTGAGGAACTCGTTGCCTGGGCAGGTGAAAGATTATTGGGCCCCGTATAAAAGTTAAGTTGCGGGTTTTCTGCTGCCAGCTTTTGCATTCATCTCTCGCATCTATTTAATGTAATACGGATTGCAGAATCTCCTTAAATCTTAGGCCAGGCGCATAAAGCCAAGTCAGCAATTGCCAATAACGCCTCTTTTGAAGCGCCACTGGTTGCCTGTACTGACATGCCCTGGTGCAAGGTCGCCAGATACTTAGCCAAGACTTCAGGGTTTGCCTCACTGGATAAGTCACCATCCTGTTTAGCCTGCTCGAAACGTTTGGTCAGCAAGTTTTCATAAGCGGTCCTATATTGTATGAGCACTTTTTTAACCATCTCTGCACTTTCGCCGCCTGACAAAGCGCCCTGCACAATCATGCATCCTTTAGGCTGAGAGGGCTGTGTTAAAAAATCGGCCGCTTCATATAAAAAACGCTTAGCCACCGCATGTGAGGTTGGTTCATTGATCACGTCTCTTACAAAGGCCACCGGGCCTGTCGTGTATTTTGACAAGGCTTTCATAAACAGCTCTTCTTTATTACCGAAGGCTGCATACAAACTGGGTTTATTTACGCCCAAGGCTTCGGTCAGTTCAGCGAGCGATGCACCTTCATAGCCTCTTTGCCAGAAAATCTGCAGGGCCTTATCAAGTGCTTCATCCATATCAAACACCCGTGGACGCCCTCGTAATTTCTTAGTCTCGGTGGTCATATGTAAGCCTTTCAAATAAATAATATACCAATTGTTACAAAAAAAGATTGACAAGGCAAGCGTTGCTGAATATTATTTATTTACCACTTGGTACTAAATATAAAAATTCTTGTCATTATCGTATTCATAAAGGAGCTTTTCGTGCACAAATTCATCAAATCATTATTATTAATTGCGACTACATTTTCCATTGTAGAACCTGGCATCGCCTCAGCGGCTGACAAACTGGAGACCGCGCCCACACAATTTATAGAAACCAATGGCGTTAAATTCTCCTATCGCACATTGGGCCCTAAAACAGGAACGCCTTTAGTATTCCTGCAACACTTCACCGGCACTATGGATGCATGGGATCCGGCCGTCGTCAATGCCTTGGCAAAAACGCGGCAGGTAGTGGTTTTCAATAATAGGGGCGTGGGCGCTACCAACGGTGTAGTTGCCGATAATGTTGCGCAAATGACCACTGACGCCTATGCGTTTATCCAGGCCCTCGGTTACAAAAAAGTTGATCTGCTAGGGTTTTCATTGGGCGGGTTCGTTGCGCAAGAG
>DATHWT010000027.1:0-5021 GCA_035460345.1 Methylophilus sp.
AATTAAACCTTTACAACAACTGTTGCTGTAAGTGAATAATGAATAAGCGTTGGTGTGACTAATAGACT
Organism: Methylophilus sp.; assembly: GCA_035460345.1. Taxonomy (GTDB): domain Bacteria; phylum Pseudomonadota; class Gammaproteobacteria; order Burkholderiales; family Methylophilaceae; genus Methylophilus. The sequence continues at coordinate 69 of DATHWT010000027.1, forward strand.
ATGGCACAATCATTATCACCTTATTTTTTGATTTCTAATCTTATGTCAACAGGCTTGAAATACCTCTTTTCTAAAGAACACACTTGGGCGGCGCAATCGGAAGATGGGTCGTGGCTGGTTGGCATCAGTGAATATGCGCAAAACATGCTGGGTGATGTGGTGTTTGTTGACCCGCCCAAGGTTGGTCAATCGGTAGAGCAATTTGCCGTTTGTGGCCTGATTGAGTCGGTGAAAACCGGATCTGATATTTATGCGCCATTGTCTGGCACTGTGCTGGCGATTAATGAAGATGCATTATCTTCACCTGAAAAAATCAATGATCATCCTTATGCTACCTGGATTTTCAAGTTGGAAGCCAATGCCAGTGGTGTAGAGGCCTTGCTGGATCAAGCCACATACGAGGCACAAGTTTAGCCCCTAGAGTAGCTGAGCACTGCTGCTATTTCAGTTTACGAATAGTCAGCGTAGGTTCGGCATACAGCAGATCTGTAACCAGTACAGAAATTGTAGGTGGTTTTTGCGGGGAGCCATGCAGTGTCAAGCGCTGGTGATGCGCATTCAGGTCGCGGCTGACAAATCCCAAAAATAAAAACAGGGTAGAAAGTGCTACGGTTTTAACGTTTGTTTGTTGCATGCATATGTCCTTAAAGTCTTTTTAATTCAATTACATCGCGGCTGTTTTGATGTTTTGCAGCGCGAATCAGGTATAATTTGCCGCTTAGTAAAATTTTTTCAGCAAGTTGTCTTCGGGTTGCGTTTACATATGCCTATCTACGATTTCCAATGTAGTGAATGCGGTTATCAGCAAGAGCTGATGCGCAAAGTTTCTGCTCCCAATGTGGATGAATGTCCACAGTGCAAACAGCAGGCTTTTTCTAAAAAAGTGTCCGCACCAAATTTTCAGCTGACCGGCAGTGGCTGGTACGCGACAGACTTTAAAAATGGTAGTGCGTCTGGCAGCAGAAAAGCCGCGGAGCCCGCCAGTGCCAGCACGGAAACTGCCAGTGCTGCGAAATGCGCAACCGGCTGTGCCTGTCACTAACCGCGAAAAGCAATCAACATGAAAAAATATTTCATTACAGGTTTACTGGTGCTGGTCCCGTTATTCATTACGGTATGGGTGCTCAAAACTTTAGTGCAAACGCTGGACCAGAGCCTGTTTTTACTACCTGCTGCCTGGCGTCCGGTCACATTGCTGGGCATTGATATCCCTGGCTTTGGCGTGATTCTGACAGTCGCGATCGTGTTGGCGACCGGCCTAGTGGCGACCAATATCTTTGGCCAGCAGTTGATTGAACTGTGGGAAGGCCTGCTTATCCGCGTGCCGGTGGTGAAATCCATTTATTCCAGCGTCAAGCAGGTGTCTGATACCCTGTTTTCTGATTCCGGTAATGCTTTCCGCCAGGCGCTGCTGATCGAATATCCACGCCAGGGCGTATGGACCATTGCTTTCTTGACTGGGACGCCGGGAGGTGATGTGGCTAATCATCTGCAAGGTGAGTATGTCAGCGTCTACGTCCCCACTACGCCTAACCCGACTTCGGGCTTTTTCCTGATGTTGCCCAAGGCCGACGTGATCACGCTGGATATGAGTGTAGATCAAGCCTTGAAATACATCATCAGCATGGGTACAGTGGCGCCTTTGTCAAAACAGCACTAATCGCAACCCTTTTAACTTTATTAAAATATATATGATGCGTACACATTACTGCGGTCACCTGAACCGCGAACACATTGGACAAACTGTGACACTGTGTGGCTGGGCCCACCGCCGTCGCGATCACGGGGGTGTGATTTTTATTGATTTGCGTGACCGCGAAGGTCTGGCGCAAATCGTGATTGACCCTGATACCAAGGAAGCGTTTGCCATTGCAGAAACCGTACGTAACGAGTTTGTGTTGCGCGTGGTCTGTAAAGTGCGTGCCCGTCCTGAAGGGACAGTGAACACTAATTTGCCTACTGGCGAAGTAGAAATGCTGGCGACTGAGATTGAAGTGTTGAACGCTTCATTGACACCGCCATTCATGCTGGATGACGATACCCTGACTGAAACCGTGCGCCTGGAACATCGCTATATCGATTTGCGTCGTCCTGCCATGCAGAAAAACCTGATGCTGCGCTACAAGGTAGCCAAGAACCTGCGTGACTACCTGGATGAAAATGGCTTTATTGAAGTTGAAACACCGATGCTAACGCGTTCGACACCAGAAGGTGCGCGCGATTACCTGGTGCCTTCACGTGTTCATCACGGTATGTTCTTCGCGTTGCCGCAATCGCCGCAACTGTTCAAGCAATTGCTGATGGTAGCTGGCTTTGACCGTTATTTCCAGATCACCAAATGTTTCCGGGATGAAGATCTGCGCGCAGATCGCCAGCCTGAATTCACCCAGGTCGATATCGAAACTTCATTCCTTGAAGAAAACGACATCATGGACCTGGTTGAAGAAATGATCCGCCGCATGCTGAAAAAAGTGCAGGATGTGGATCTGCCAGCCCAGTTCCCGCGCATGCCATTCAGCGAAGCAATGAACCGTTACGGTTCAGACAAGCCGGATATGCGCGTGACGCTGGAAATCACCGAGCTGAGCGACGTGATGAAAGATGTCGATTTTAAAGTGTTTGCCGGTGCCGCCAATATGGCCGGTGGCCGTGTAGCGGCGATACGTGTGCCTAATGGCGCAGCGATCAGCCGTTCCGAGATTGATGCTTACACCGAATTCGTCAAAATTTACGGTGCCAAAGGTCTGGCTTACATCAAGATCAACGATATTACCAAGTTGAACGAAGAAGGCCTGCAAAGCCCTATTGTCAAAAACATTCATGTCACTGCGTTGCAAGCAATTATTGACCGCACCGGTGCGCAAAATGGCGATATCGTTTTCTTCGGTGCCGATAAAGCCAAGATCGTCAACGAAGCATTGGGCGCATTGCGTAGCAAGGTCGGCCACGAAAAAGGCCACCTGGATGGCCGCCAGTGGGCGCCATTGTGGGTGGTTGATTTCCCTATGTTTGAGCATGATGAAGAAAATGACCGCTGGGTTGCCTTGCATCACCCGTTTACTGCCCCTAAAGAAGGCCATGAAGACCTGCTGGTCAGCAATCCGGGCGCATGCTTGTCCAAAGCGTATGATATGGTATTGAACGGCTGGGAAGTGGGCGGCGGTTCAGTGCGTATCCACAAGCAGGATGTGCAATCCAAAGTATTTGATGCACTCAAGATCAGCAAGGAAGAAGCCCAGGAGAAATTCGGCTTCCTGCTGGACGCCCTGCAGTACGGTGCGCCTCCGCACGGTGGCCTGGCTTTCGGCCTGGATCGCCTGGTGACATTGATGACCGGTGCCGAGTCTATCCGCGATGTGATCGCCTTCCCGAAAACACAGCGCGCGCAGTGCCTGATGACCAATGCCCCTAACGAGGTGGATGAAAAGCAATTGCGCGAATTACATATTCGCGTACGTCAGCAGAATACCGCTACCAGCTAATCTTGCCCTTGCTGGCATTGTTCGTCATGCCATACAGTGTGAGTGCTGCATTCGTACAAAGCGCGTCCATCAGGGCGCGTTTTTTATTTGCAAGCTAACAGTTAATTTCTAGGGTGATTATGTTTGAAGCATTGATACGTACGATTCCTGATTATCCCAAACCGGGTATCCAGTTCAAGGATATCACCACCCTGTTACAGGACAGGCAGGGTTTCGCGGCTGCGATTGATGCCCTTGCCCAGCCCTATGAAAATAACGCCTTTGATAAGGTAGTCGCCATGGAGGCGCGCGGCTTTATCATAGGCGCAGCACTGGCAGTTAAATTGGGTGCCGGTTTTGTGCCAGCGCGCAAACCCGGAAAACTGCCTTGGGCCACCATTTCGCAACCCTATCTGCTGGAGTATGGCAGTGATGCCCTGGAAGTACATAAGGATGCGATTTTTCCCGGCGAGCGCATCTTGCTCGTGGATGACCTGATAGCCACCGGTGGCACCGCACTTGCGGCGGTGGCGCTAGTGCGTCAATTAGGCGGCTTGGTAGAGCAGGCCGCGTTTGTCATCGACCTGCCCGAGCTCGGCGGCATGCAGCAATTGGCTGCCGCCGGTGTGCAGGGATTTGCCCTGTGTCAATTTTCAGGGCATTGATTAAAGCGCATTAGTTTGTACACAACAAAATTTGTACTATAGTTGCCGACTTGCAACAACGAATTTATAAGGTAATCATGCCACTGACCGAAATCAATCATGTGAATTTCCGCTCTGATCGCGACACTATGCACAAGCTGCGTGATTTCTATTGTGACGTGCTGGGGCTCACAGTTGGCAAGCGCGTCGCCAGTACCACTTATGGTTACTGGCTGTATATTGGCAACAACGATGTCATCCATCTGGCCGAATATAAAACCGCGGAAGCCCCGCAGTTACATGTGCATGGTACTTTCGACCATGTGTCATTTACCTGTACCGATATGCCGGAGATGGAAGCGCGTCTGCAAGCGCATGCCTTGACCTATACCAGCCGCACCCTGGCAAACGGCATCCGCCAGATCAACCTGCGTGACCCGGCAGGTAATGGTGTTGAGCTGAATTTTGAAGAGTTTGCCGATCCCACCTATGAAATGCGTCCCTCCGGCGATCCCAGTAAGCTGGCGTAAGGGCTGGATATGTGTGATGGGAATCACATATTGAAATTGTGTTTTCGGTAGAGAATGGTTTCGATGCAAATCATATAATTACAAAGCGAAATATGGGGAATACGATGAAAAAAGTATGGATATTGGTAGCAGTTATTTCTGCTTTATGTTTAAGCAGTTTAGGGTTCAGCACAGTGGCGCAAGCTGAAGCAGACCCAAAACTGTGGACAGTAGTGAAAGAAGCATTCTTTCCCAAGCGTGATATCCAGGAAGTGGATTTCCTGAAAATAGAGGCGCCGCGGCGTGCCGAAAGTGGCGCGCAAGTGCCGGTGACGCTGA
>DATHWT010000028.1:0-8932 GCA_035460345.1 Methylophilus sp.
GTTTTTGCCTGCACCGCGCCGCCAAGAATCAGCGCCGGGATATGGAAATGCTCGATAGGCACCAAGGAGTCCCCACGCACACGGATATCATGGTCGGCCACAATCAGGAACACGGTGTCATTCCAGTACGGGCTGGCTTTGGCTTTCTTGAAAAACTCACCTATCGCATAATCCGCATATTTCACCGCATTGTTATCGGTGGCTTTCGGCTGCTCATACAAAGCAATGCGGCCATCCGGAAATTCAAACGGCGCGTGGTTGGACGAGCTGAATGCCAGCGTGAAAAAAGGCTTGCCATTGGCATGATGTGCCATCAACTGTTCATGGGTTTTATTCAGTAAATCTTCATCCGAGGCACCCCAGCTGGCGACAAATACCGGATTCTTGAAATCCGGCTGGTCGGTGATCTGCTGGAAACCATTACCCATAAAAAAGCTGCGCATATTGTCAAAATGCGACTCGCCGCCATAAATGAATTCGGTATGGTAGCCCTGCTTGCCTAATAAAGAAGCCAGTGTAAAGAAGTTACCCTGGCTTAAGCCCAGTTTGACTGTACTGTCTGCAGGTGTAGGCTGAAAGCCCGTCACCACCGCTTCAATGCCGCGCACAGAACGCGTGCCGGTGGCATACAAATGCGTAAACCAGATACCTTCGGATTTGAGTTGTTTCAGGTTAGGGGTGACCGGCTTGCCGCCCAGTGATTCGACAAACCCGGCACCCAGGCTTTCCTGCAACAGAATCACCAGGTTTAATGGTTTGTCGCGTTTCACCGATGGCACCAACGTGGTCAAAGTTGGGATATCGCCTTCTTTTGCACCAGTGATCGCAAATATTTTTTCACGCGGCAATTTGCCATACATCTCACTCGATTTAGCCTCATGCTGCAAGCTGTAAGCGGCGTAAAAAACCGAATAGGTAGAATTCAGGATCAGGCTGTTAACCATGCTGTCTTGGGTAATGGCAAACAGGGCCGGGTTAGCCGGCCGGTGTGTAAGCGTAGAGCGAACCCCAAATGCTGTCAGCACTAATATCACCGGCCATACCAGCCATAACTGTGGATTTGACCAGGTTGATTCAGCTTCACGCCAAGGCTTGAGCAGTTGATATACCAGTACAAATGCCAGCACTGCCATGCCTAGGCCAAAAAACAATTCTATTTTGAAGCCCTGCCACAGCATGCCGAACACTTCGTGCGGATATTTGAGGTATTCGACAAAAATACGGTTGGGCCGTACGTCATATTCGAGGATAAATCCTGGGGTTGCCGCTTCCAGGAAGACCAGCAAGACCAGTGACAGCAACACCCACCAGAAGGTAAAAGTGCGCCAGACATGAAACAGTTTGCGGGTGGCGAGTATGGGCGAAAGTAATACCGGAATAATGGCCAGCAAGCCAAGCTGAATCAAGTCAACGCGCACGCCTTGCAGCAAAATCTGGCTAAGTTCGCCAGTCGCCAGCACACGCTCCCATTTCCAGCCGACCAGACCTAAGCGGGTCAGCGAAAGAAAGACCAGGCCGGTCAAAAACATTACAATCAGTGGTGCGTAAGGCCCGAACCAATGACCAAACGTCCATAACCTTGAACGTGGACGCGGGGTACCGAAATAACTTGATGGCATGTTGTGCTTGATCAGGATTGATTTAAGCGTGTAATTATAACGGGTTATTGTGCAATGTTATTGCAAAGCGCCAGATACTGGTTCAGCAGGTATCTGGCAGCTTGGCTAAATGCCATTTTTAAGAGATTTTTTACGCAGGTCCAGATAGACCATGGATAGCAAGATCACCGGAATCACGAAGCCCACCAGCAACGGAGTTAAATCCAGCAACATATCGGCAATGCCGGTCTGGCTGGTGAATGCGCTCCACAATTTGGCCAGCAGCGGAATCACTGTAAATAATAAAGTCGGCACCAGAAACCAGATAGTGCTGGTCGCGCCGCGTTTGGCGAGCCTTGCCGACACATAAGAAACTACCGCCACGACCACTGCAGCCGAAGCCCCCCACATTGCCCCGGCAATCACCGTAATCCAGGTACCTACCTGGTATAACAACAAGCAAATAATGGCAGTTAAAACAAGTTTTCGATTGATTGATTCTGACATAAGAGGCCTTTTTATTATGTGGAAAATTATAGGACGACATGTAAACAGATAGTTAACGAATGAATAAGTTGCGTCCAAATCAGCTTGTTTTAATTAGCTGGTTACAAATAATGGGCCACTGCGGCCATCTATAGCCTGCAATAGATTTTTGCTTGAAATAGCGGGCCTGACTGGTCAGCTGTCTATCATTCCGTAATTTTGGACCAGACAGCCAAAGCTTGCAGGTCCTGATAAACAGGTACTTCGGGATTCACGTCCAGTATGCCTTTATCAATCAGCATCACCGCCCGCTGGCAGCCTTCCCTTTTGTTGCCCCTACCTATCCAGTCAACAATGGTCGCTTCGCCTTCTTTACGCACGATAGTCGAATATTCTTTGAGTACCGCATCCCTGGCAACACTGCCGCCAATGGCATCCGCAGCTTCCATCTTTTTCGCGATGTATCTGGTCGATGCGGTGTAGTATTTGGCATTGCGTTCCTGCCAGATATTCACATACTCCCTGGGCGTTTCCAGCCGGCCCAGCATAGGCAGGCATTCAATGCCTATACGGCCTACGACAAAATTAGCCGCGCCCATAAATGCGGATGCGACATTTCTGGATTCGGTCTCCAACCCGTCATCCTGAGCACTCGCAGAAGTTGCTAAGAGAATGATTAAAAGTCCTGCTGAAACTGATACATAGCTTTTCATAACTTATGCTCAAAAGTATCCAAATTCCTCTTTATCTTGGACTTACTGACCCCGTAGCAGGCATACGTGGACCACACTCACCACCTTCACATTTCAGTGTATTGAAATCGTAAATTGCTGAATGACCAGGGTTACCTATTGGCCTGGGCACCCCTTTAGGAATCATGAAGGTAACCGAATGCGCCCCATAGAGACCTGCAGGATATGTAAATGCTTTGAGAACGACATAAGCATTATAAATTCTTGGACTAGGCGGTTTGAGAAGCGTCCTGTTGGCTATAGGAGGAATGTCCTGCTGCACCGAATTTTGTATTATTGAATCAACCCATAAGTCAGCATCTTCTTGAGTCGCCTTTCTTAATATACCTTTGCGAACAGCATCCTCTAAGCCGGCAGCGCCTGCCATGGGTGCATCCTTGACATAAAATGCGACTGGTGAAATTTGGGCAGAGGTAACAAGCTTTGTGTCTTTTTGTAATGCATCACCTATAATTACTCGTCCATTCTCCGCAGGGAAAATCATATTGACTGCTTTGCCGAAAACTCGCCTTGCCATTGGATTAAGCTTTTGCAGACTGCTGTCAGTGACATAGAAATATCCACAAGGGCCATGATTATCAGCTGAGCTAATTAATTGAGGAGTGTTTTTTTCTAAACCTGCAACCGCCTGTCTATGATAACCACTGATAAGTACCGCCAAAATTTGGGTATTTTTTGACCATCCTATATTCCAGACAGTTGGCTCATAAGCTCCCAGCATAAGCACCACAGGCTTATTAGGACTGTTAACAGCCACATCTATCTGAGTTGCCTCGTGCCCACTCTGGTCAATTTGGAAAGATAACTTGCGGCCAGCATATGCACCCGCTGCAAATACAGCAAAATCTGATGATGTTTCCAATGCAGGGAATCCACATGCGACATTCTGAGTAACGTTACTTGGTTGATTTGACTCTATCTGGAAGTCAAAAGGCTTTAAGTCAGAACTCGCACTCCATGTATTAGTTGAAACAAAGAGAAAAACGTAAAAGATAATTTCTAATCGCATTTGTATAGAGTCTCACTGGAAAATGACATAGATTTTAATGACCACGCTTATTACAAAAACTTTAGACGATAATACTTTATTTCTTAATATTTTTGCGCGACCACTTGATTGCGTTCCAAGATACTCTGATTAACAAATATAAGCCTCCGAGGACGCTCATTAAAAACAAAATAGCGGGCAAAGGTATCAGCATTGGCATTTGTGGTTTAAGCGCCAAACCATCCTTTAAGTTTTGCGGTAAAGGATTAGGCGTGACCGGAATAATCTTCCACTGGCTTCTATCGGCAGGTGCCTGTTGCAAATATTGCTCGAAGCTATATACCGGCGACAGGCCTGCAACCCGGCTGGAAGGAATCTGCGGGATGCGAACAAAATAAATCGCTTCAATTTGATTTGCTATGCTTTGCATCTCGGGTGAAGACAAGGTTTGTGTGCTGCCGGTTTGGGCGATATTGAGCAAGTCATTGCCAATCGCATCAAACGCGACAGCGGGAAACAGGCGCGTCATTTCAGTGTTGAGGTAATCGTAAATCTCGCGGCCTTTGGTCAGGCTGCGTTCAGTCGCGGCTATGTACCAATAAGCAGCGCTTGCTTTGAGCACGCTTTCACCGCCACTTTCCGGTACCTTCCAACCCAGGTTGTGCAAGACATCGACACTGGTGCCTGCGCAGTTGTCAGTGGCATGATCATACACAAAATCATTGCGGTAAAAATGCTGGTAGACACGGTTGCTGGCCGCCTGAATATTGGCCGGTACGGACGGTTGCGAAAACACTGCCACCAGCATATATGAAGGCCGGTAAAATGCCTGCCCGCTATTGAGGTCAGCCATGTATTTATCAAACGGCGTCACCCCGGCAATAATGCCTTTTTCGCTATTGGTCGCCAGATTGTAATAATTATTCACCAGCCAGTGGTGATAACTGCCATCGGCACCGACGACACCGGTAGCCAACGCAAAATGTCCTCCGTGTGCCTCATCGTCGTCACCTTGTGCCCCATTTAACAACACCCCCAGAACGGCTTTACCGGCCAGTGCCGGCTGAATACCTGGCATTTTCTGCCATAACAACCGACTTTCGTGCGGACTATGTGCGCCGCCTTGATCGAATTGCACCAGTTGTTTGAGTGATTCATTCGTTTGCAATGGTTGCGGCTGTGCTTGCAGATTAAGACGAAAATCTTCCGGCCAGAGGGTGCGCGCTATGATACTTTGCCCGACTTGCTCGCCGCGGATGCTGAGGGCTCGTTGTGCGTAAAACGCCTGTGTATCCTGATTCCAGTAAGACTGATTGGTCGGGATTTTTGGCACGATTTCAAACGGTATTTCTATGCCGTCAGCTAACTGCAATCGCTTTCCATCATCGGATAAATGCGTATGTGTCCATTGTTGTGTCGAGCCAGTCCACACGACATCTGGCAATGCATGCAAATCCAGAGAAGCTACATCATCAGCACCGCGTTTATCCAGTGAAAAGCTGGTCAATGATTGGCCGGCTGCCGGCACTGCCACGATTTCATTTTTGAAATACCATTGCGCCTGCGGCAAACTCTGGCAATGCGCGCAAGGCATGCTCAAGGTAATAAACTGCTCGCTGTCGTACTGCCCAAGGGGATGTTTCACAATCTCACCTGCCTGCGCCAACACTAAAATCTGGGAGCAGCCCAGTACCCACCAACCCAATTTCCGCATGCAAGTTGCCCTTACTCTGACGCAAACCAGCGTTTAACATACGCAACACTACTTAGCCAGTATTCAGGCTGGCGCAGGCATAAATAGCCCGCCACCAGCAGGTTCAAGACTGCCGTCACTGAAAACAGTTGCGGAATGCTTAAACCCTGGCTAAATAACAATAGAGAAAATGCGGCCGAAAGCACCATGAATAAGGCATTCATAATGTTGTTAGCGGCAATCACACGCGATTGATAGCGCGCCTCAACCCTTGATTGAAGCAAAACATACAAGGGCACAATATAAAGGCCACCACTCACACCGAGTAAGGCCACATCTAACAGCATGCGCCAGTAGTCCAGCTGGCTGATCGATTGCAGCGACCAGCCATGGTTAGCCAAAAACTGTTGCTGGATGCTGCCCGCAGTAGAGGCAAAATCCCAGGCGAACAGCGACATGCCTACGGCTCCCAGCATCACCAAACCAAGCTCCTGCTTACCTTTAGAGAGTTTTTCGCACCAGAGGGATCCTATCCCCACGCCCACCGAAAAGATGGATAACAAGGCAATAAAATCGCGCTCGCTGCCATGCAGGCCATCTTTTGCCAGGTTGGGAAACTGCGCCAGTAGGGTGGCGCCGAAAAACCAGAACCACGAAATGGCGACGATACCTACCCACAAAGTCTGCTGCGCCCAAAAGATGCGCACGTTATTCATGGTTTCGGTGATCGGATTCCAGTTGATTTTCATCTCCGGCACCGGCGCGGGTGACAGCGGAATACTGCGGCTGATGTGGTAGCCGGAGATAGCGATCAGCAAAATACTCAGGCTGGTGAAGAATTCATGTTGCGGCAGGCTACCCAGCCACGCTCCAAGTACCTGTCCCAGCAAAATTGAGACGAAGCTGCCCATTTCCACCAAGCCGTTACCAGCAGTCAATTCACCTGGTTGCAAATGTTGCGGGAGGTATGAATACTTCACCGGGCCAAACACGGTGGAATGCACACCCATCAGAAACAATGCCAAGGCCAGCATGGCGAGGCTATGTATCATAAAACCGATGCTGGCAAACAGCATGATGGCGATCTCAAGCAGTTTGACCAGCCGGATAATCTTCGACTTTTCATACTTATCCGCCAGTTGACCGGCAGATGCGGAGAACAGGAAAAACGGCAGGATGAACAGGCCAGGCAGCAACGTGACCAGCATACTGCCATCCAGCGTGGTCAGGCTGGCAGTGTTAAAGGCCACCTGCGTAATCAATGCTGTTTTAAATACATTATCGTTAAAGGCGCCCAGTCCCTGGGTCCAGAAGAATGGGCGGAAACGGTTTTGCGTAAGTAAGCTGAATTGGTTGTTCATGATGGATTCTTCAAAGTCGCTCAAATAATGACCTGGTTTCAAAAACATGAGGGGAAAACGCTTGCCCGTTGATGTTGAGCAGGCGTTTCAATGCAAAGTCGTATAGCAAAGGATTGGTTTGTTTCAAAGCCAGTAAAAAGGGCTTGTGTTCGCTGGCCAGCCAGCCGTCTGCAATCAGGGTATTGATATTGGTCAGCGGCATAATGCCAGGCAAAGGGTAATCCGAGCCATTCACCAGTCGCGGGTGCCAGTCCTGGCGTGCAATTAAAGTAGGCAATACCCAGGCATGATTGATCAGGGTAGTCGCAGAAATATCGCCAAAAACTAGTGACTTGTAATCGGGCGTATCCATCATTCGGGTAAATAAATCGAAGCTTTTGATGATGCGGCCGCCATGATCAAGGTCTTCATCACTACCATCGCTGGCGCAATGTGCAAGTACCACTTTTACACCCTGGTCCAGCGCCTGCCGCATGCGTAGCGGATTACCATAGGTTTGTTCACCCCCGGCAACCGCGCTTTCCTTGCCTGTATGGCTGATGATAGGCAAATTCAGGCTAGCCAGCTTGCTATAAAAAGCTGCACACTTTTTAGAGGCAGGGTCTATGCCCATGCCTGAAGGCAGCCACTTGATAGCACGCGCGCCATGCTCGTAGACTTTATCCAGTTCATCCAGCGCATCGGGGCGATAAGGATGAATACTCGCCACCCACTCAAACCGTTCCGGGAACTGGTTGGCAATGTGTGCTGCATAAGTATTGGATACATGGAAAATGGAAGCGGCTTCGAGAATTTTCCCGGCCTGGTCGCGATACCAGTCAAAAGCATACAACATGAGTTTGACGCCCACGGGCATGGCAGTTACCAATTGCGTCATTTTCTCAACAGTGGATTCATCGATACGCGCCGGGTCTGCACAGGTGCCATTCATATAAAACGCTTTTTGCAGCTTTAACGATGGATGCATCCAGCTATCCATATCCGGATTAAACCAGGTTTCATGGCTGGCATCGCCCACGCCTACCAGGTGCACATGCATGTCCCACACCTGGTCTGGCCGGATTCCCTGCCAGATTTGCTGATAGGTCGGGTGTTGCAACAGGCTGTCTGGTATGTTTGCCAGGCAAGGATTGCTTAAGCCAGCATCTGGCCAATAGCGCCAGGCGGCGTGGCTGATGCCCGCAAACGCTAATCCGCCTGCAGCCAGCAAGAATTGCCGACGATTCATTGCTGCTCTTCTGCCATTTGCTTCAATGTCACGTAGTCGGTCTTGCCGGTCCCCAGCAGCGGAATGGCTTCCACCAGGATTATTTTCCTGGCAATGGCGATTTCCGGCGCACCCAGATTCTTGGCAACGACTTGCAAATCTTCGCGCTTCAATCTTTTGTCCGTGGTGAACAACACAATATTTTCACCACGGTTGGCATTGCTTTGCGTAGTCGCTGCATGCTGGTGATCCGGCGCCGCCGTGTTGGCGATTTTCTCCACCATTTCCAGCGACACCATTTCACCGGCCACTTTGGCAAAGCGTTTGACGCGGCCCTTGATATGGATAAACCCTTCAGCATCCACTTCCACCACATCGCCGGTGTCATACCAGCCGTCAGGCGGCGGGATAAGCTTGCCGGGCTGGTCATACAAATAATAGCCCTGCATGATGTTGTCGCCTTTAACACGCAACAAGCCACCATGCTCAATCCCAGGGATAGGTTCCAGTGTGTGGGCGATGCCCGGGAAAAACTGGCCAACGGTGCCATTTTTATTTGCCATCGGCGTATTGGCAGAAATCACCGGCGCGCATTCTGTGGTGCCGTAACCTTCCAGGATCCGGATACCGAATTTCTCGTGATAAATCTTGCGCACTTCTTCATTCAGTTTCTCGGCGCCCGCCACCACTATGCGCAACTTATATAAATCATAAGGGTGGGCAAACCTGGCATAGTTGGCCAGGAAAGTATTGGTTGAGAAAAACACCGTGCAGTTTTTCTCGTAAATGACTTCCGGGATCACCTTGTATTGCAGCGGTGAAGGAAACAGCATGATACGAATACCGT
>DATHWT010000029.1:0-10121 GCA_035460345.1 Methylophilus sp.
GGGCTGCAGGTTAAAAGCTTGTAGGACGCAAGTATCGGGTATTTGTGAGAGAATACTCGCTCTTTGTAGAGAATTGATAGTCAAAATCCATCATGGTGCAACGTTCGTTTTATCGTATTCCAGCGTTATTTTGGGCAAGCCTGTTTCTAATCGGGACAGTGATTTATGTATGGCGGTTGCAACAACCCCAGCCATTGATCGAGGTGCCTTCTGACGTCCTGCCATTGCAATGCGTTTCATATGCACCTTATTACAAGCCCGGCATGAACCCCACAATCAAGGATACCTTTGTTGATCCGGTGCAGATCGAGCAGGATTTGCAGGCGCTCTCCAAAGTGACTAAATGTGTGCGCACGTATTCAGTCTCCCAGGGGCTGGATTATGTGCCTAAAGCGGCAAAGAAATTTGGCATGCAGGTGATACTCGGTGCATGGATAGGCTGGGTGGATGCGGATAACAGGAAAGAGCTTGAACTGGCGATACAACAGGCGAACCAGTACCCTGATACTGTACGTAGCCTGGTAGTGGGTAATGAAGTGTTGCTACGCGGCGAGCAGACCGAAGCCAGGATGCACGAATACCTGCAATTTGCAAAAGAGCGTACCAAAGTGCCATTGACCTATGCCGATGTCTGGGAGTACTGGCTAAAGTATCCAACGCTTGAGCAAGAGGTGGATTTCGTTACTGTGCATATCCTGCCTTACTGGGAAGACAAGCCGGTGGCGATTGACCAGGCGGTGGCACACACTGCATCGGTCATGGGTCATCTGGGCACCGTGTTTAAAAAGCCGTTAGTGATAGGTGAAACCGGTTGGCCTTCACAAGGGCGTCAGCGTTTCCGTGCCAAACCCAGCGTGGTGAACCAGGTGCTGTATGTGCGTGGCTTTTTGCAGGCTGCCAAGCAGTCAGGCTGGCAATACAATATTATCGAAGCCATGGATCAGCCGTGGAAGCGTGAGCTGGAAGGCACTGTCGGTGGTTTCTGGGGTATTTTTAACGATCAGTTGCAACCAAAATTCAATTTGCAAGGTCCAGTATCAGAACGGTCCGACGGTTGGGTGCCTTATATCATTGCCCTGTTGCTCGCGGCTGGCGCTGCCGGTTGGGGTATCCATAAACAATTGCCCACAAGCCAGAAAGCCTTGTTAGGCGTAGTGGCGGCTGGCTTGGCCTTGCATGGTTATTTGCAGGTAGATTACATACAACTGGCTGCGCGCAATACGCTGGAGTTTGTTGCTTTGGGCGGTTTCGTCCTGCTTGGTTGGGGTCTGGTGTTATTGCAGCTGCGTCATTGGTTAGGGCTAGCTCCCAAGTCTTGCCTGGAGCAATGCATGCTGCGATTATTTGCCATCGGACTGTTTGTTACCAGTGCCGGATTGGCTTTTAATGGACGTTACCTGGATTTCCCGTTAATCCTGTCATGGCTACCTTTGATAGGCCTGCTGATTTCCCTGCTCACGGTCCGGCAGTCTGAGGCGGCATCAGCCACTGGTTTACAGACGGGCATCTGGTTCACAGTCGTCATGGTATTGCTGGCAGCCAATCTGTCTGTCGGCGTCGCCATGATGGAGCCCGGTAACCTGACCGCCTGGTGGTGGACCCTTGTCTGCGGCCTGGCATTATTTGTATTACCGGCCAAGAGCATGCAGCTTGCGCATAAAGCCACTTGTGATTAATTGCCGGTTGCGATTAATTGCCGGCAACATTAAAAATACGCATCGTTTATGAAAGTGTGAGAAGTGATTCTGTCTTGGTCTAAAAAACTCATCCCTGGCCTGGTATTTGCCATCTTGTTTTCTGCATTGCATTTTGGGGTTTGGGCGCTGGCTAACCGCGCCTTACCGCTCATCAGTGTAAAGCCTGCCGTAAATGGATTCGCGTACAGTGGCTACAGGGGCAACCAGAGCCCACTGGATGGGCAACATCCAAGCACCGCAGAACTGGCAGAAGACCTGGATCTGATGTCCAAACATACGAAACATATTCGTATGTATTCTTCGCTTGATTTGAATGAGACGATTCCACTGGCTTCCAGAAGGAATATGAAGGTCATTGCCGGGGCCTGGATTGATACCGATGGTGCCAAAAACACGCGAGAAGTGTCAGCGTTGCTTGAGAAACTCGAAAACTACAGCAACATTGATCGTGTCATCGTCGGTAACGAGTCGTTGCTACGTAACGATTTGCCAACTGAAGCATTGATCAAATACCTTGATTTTGTCAGGGAACACAGCACGGTGCCTGTTTCAACCGCTGAGCCTTGGCACGTGTGGCTCAAGCACCCTGAGCTGGTCAAACACGTAGATTACATCGCAGTGCATCTGCTGCCATATCACGAAGGCGTTCCGGTCGAGGGCGCGGTGCAATATACCATTGAGCGTTATAACCAGCTGATGGCTGCCTTTCCACGTAAAAAAATCGTGATCACCGAGGTGGGCTGGCCTAGTCGTGGGCCATCAATCGGTGCTTCTGTCGCCAGCGAAGTGAACCAGGCACGCTTTATCCGCGAGTTCCTGGCGCGTAATTCGATTGAAGACCTCGACTTCTACCTGATGGAAGCCTTTGACCAGCCATGGAAAGTCGCGCTGGAAGGCTGGGCGGGTGCCTATTGGGGCATGTATAACGCTGACCGTCATCAAAAGTATTCTTTACAAGGTGCGGTGCCGCCAAATACTCGCTGGATTGCTAAAGCCACCTGGTCAACAGTCTTGGCGTTTATCCCCATGATGTTTATCGCCTGGCGCTTCAAGCATTGGGGCATAGGCGGCGTATTGTCGATGGCGATATTGTTCCAGGCGTGTATTACCACGCTAACCATCGCCTGGAACCTGCCGGGAGATTACTACTATACCCTGCGCGATTTCGTGGTGCTGATAGGCCTGATTTTAGCCATTGCGCTAACTTCCATGGTGTTGATGATTTACGCCGCGGAGTTTAGTGAGGTGATGTTCAAGCCGCAATGGCGACGTTTATTCAAACGTGCCACGCCTTTGCCTGCCAATGAAGAATTGTTTGTTTCTATTCACCTGGCCTGTTACAACGAACCGCCCGATATGGTGATTGCGACCATCGATAGCCTGCGTAACCTGAAATATACCCGTTACGAAGTGATCGTTGTGGATAACAACACCAAGGATGAAGCCAAGTGGAAACCGCTTGAGGCCTACATGGCCACCATGCCGGACAACTTCCATTTTTATCACTTGCCTTCGTGGCCAGGCTTTAAAGCCGGTGCCTTGAATTTCGCGCTGGATAAAACGCATCCCGATGCACAAGTCGTAGGCGTGGTCGATGCAGATTATGTGGTAACAACGGATTGGTTGTCTGACCTGGTGCCGCATTTCCGCGAGACGCAAGTGGCCGTGGTGCAGGCGCCACAGGCGCACCGTGAATGGGAGAACCAGTTCTTCCATCGCATGTGTAACTGGGAGTTTGAAGGCTTTTTCCGTATCGGTATGCATCACCGCCATGAACGCAATGCGCTGATACAGCACGGCACCATGACGCTGATTCGCCGTGAATCGTTGCAAACCCTGGGTGGCTGGTCTGAATGGTGTATTTGTGAAGATACTGAACTCGGTTTGCGCCTGCTCGAAAACAAGATGGAGTTGCGCTATATTGATGAAACGTTTGGCCGTGGCCTGACTCCGGCTAACTTCAAAGCGCTGAAATCGCAGCGTAACCGCTGGGCTTTCGGCGCCATGCAGATCCTCAAGCACCATATGCCGAAACTGCTGGGTAAATCGACCCTGGATTTCAGCCAGCGCTACCACTTTCTCACGGGCTGGTTTGGCTGGTTCGGGGAAGCCCTGCAGCTGATATTCACCCTTGGTTCTGTGTTATGGACTGTTGCCATGCTGGTATTCCCTAAGCATTTCAGCTTGCCAGTGGTGGTCATGATTGTGCCGATTTTATGCTTCCTGGCGATCAAGGCGTTTCTGGGGCCGGTGCTTTACCGTAAAACCATGCATTGCAGCTGGACCGATATTTTCGGCGCTTCGCTGGCCAGTCTGGGCTTATCGCATGCCATTGCTAGAGGTATTATTGGCGGCCTGACCCACAAAGCAGGCGTGTTCGTGGTCACTAACAAAACCAAAGGCAAACTCAGCAACTGGCAATTGATAGACCCTATCAAAGAAGAATTAATGATTCTGATTCTGCTGGTTTTAAGTGGTTCAGCCATGTTGTACGCGCGTGGATTCAGTAATCTGGATGCGCAATTATGGGTTTCCATGTTGGCATTGCAATCGTTACCTTACTGGAGCGCAGTAGCTTGTCAGTGGATTTCAGAAAAGCGTTAGGAACATCGGAAACGCACTATCGATTTCAGTCTAATGCTCATCATTTAGAAATAAACTTGATCTCATAACGTTAATCGATTTCAACAATCGATTAACGTTCTATTTAACTTAAAGGTTTTGGCAGGTTAAAAACAACAACGAATAGCATTTTGTCAGAGGCCTTTTTTCAGGATGATATTCTATGAATGAAAAACCTCTTATCTATAAAGGTCGCGCGGCCAGCAGCAATCAGGTTAGCCGATTCGAGTCTATTACCCGTGAGTCGCTGGATGATGGCTGGGGCAGCCTGGATGAAGAAGCACCGCCATTACGCACAGTGGTGAGCCTGGATGCCAGCAAGTCAGTCATCAACTATATCCAATCGCCAGACCTGCCTTTTGACCGTACACTCAACCCATACCGTGGTTGCGAGCATGGCTGCATTTACTGCTACGCACGTCCTACGCATGCTTTTTTAGGCATGTCGCCGGGGCTGGATTTTGAGTCAAAGTTACTGATGAAACCGGATGTGGTCGAGCTGCTTAAAAAAGAGCTGGCAAACCCCAAATACAAATGTGCACCTATTGCACTGGCGATGAATACCGATGGCTACCAGCCTATTGAGCGCGAATATCAACTTACCCGTCAGGTGATACAGGTGCTTAGTGAGGCCAATCATCCTTTCAGCCTGGTCACTAAATCAGCATTAGTCGAACGCGATATTGATTTGATTGCGCCTATGGCCGCTAAAGGCCTGGCCAGTATTTATCTAAGCATCACAACATTGGACAGGCAAATTGCACGCCGCCTGGAACCGCGCGCTGCTGCCCCTGAACGTCGCTTTGAAACTTTACGCAAACTCAGTGAGGCAGGCATTCCTACCGGCGTGATGGTGGCGCCTGTCATTCCTGCCTTAACGGATAGTGACATGGAGCATATTCTGCAAAAGGCGTATCAGGCAGGCGCGAGAAAAGCCGGTTATGTGTTTCTGCGTCTGCCGCATGAACTGACCACCTTGTTTGAAGAATGGCTACAGCAATATTTTCCTATGAAAGCACAGCATGTGATGAGCCTGGTCAAACAAAGCCGGGGCGGGAAAACCTATCAAAGCGAGTTTGGCAAACGCATGCGCGGAGAGGGTATTTTTGCTGACTTGCTGGCGAACCGTTTTAAGTTAAGTTGCCAAAAACTGGGCATGTCAGGTGAACGCACTGGCTTTCGCACAGATTTATTTCAAGTGCCCGCTGCCTGGCAGCTACAATCCAGAAGTGCGCAAATGGCCTTGTTTTAAAGATTGATCACTGCCGTGAGTGATTTATTATTTGTGTATGGAACTTTGCGTAAAGGGAATGTGAATGCGATGGCGCAGTATCTCGCCAGCCATGCCGTGTTCATTGCTGATGGCTGGTTTCAGGGACGTATGTATCAGATCACCTATTATCCGGGCGTAATTGCATCAGAAGATGATAGCGACCGTATTTATGGTGAGGTGTACAAGTTAAGTGATACCGAAGCCATGCTCAAGAGACTGGATGATTATGAGGAATGTGCTGAGCATCATACTCAACCGGCTGAATATACGCGGATATCCACAGCCATCAAAGCCATAAATGGCAGGGTTTACGAGTCAGTCTGGATTTACTTATATCAATGGTCAGTTGAAGATAAAAAGTATATTCCTGAAGGTGATTTTATGCGGTCTCTGAGTCGCTAAAAAATAAAGGGCGCTTCAAGCGCCCTTTATTTTATTGCTCAAGAGTTAGAGAAGTAAGCGTCTTACATCACTCAGCATCACGCGCAGATGGCTGGTGAACCTTGCCCCATCCGCCCCATCAATCACACGGTGATCGTATGACAGTGACAGTGGCATGATCAGGCGTGGATCAAAGCCGCCGGAGTCTTTGTTATAGACCGGCTGCATAGCTGCACGGGAAACACCGAGGATCGCGACTTCAGGGCAGTTGATGATAGGGGTGAACATGGTGCCGCCGATACCGCCCAGGCTGGAAATGGTAAAGCAGCCGCCTTGCATTTCCTCGACCTTCAGCTTGCGTTCGCGTGCTTTGGCTGACAGGTCAGCCAGGTCGCGGGCAATGTCCATCACGTCTTTCTGGTTGACGTCACGTACCACTGGCACCACCAATCCATCAGGCGTATCGCAGGCAAAACCGATATTGTAGTATTGCTTGAGGATCAGGCTATCACCTTCTGGTGACAGCGACGCATTAAAGTTAGGGTAAGTGCGCAATGCATTGACCACCGCTTTCATCAGGAAAGCGAGCAGGGTCAATTTCACGCCGCGTTTTTCTGCTTCAACCAGCATGGACTTGCGGAAATCTTCCAGGTCGGTAATATCGGCTTCATCAAATTGGGTGACATGCGGCGCAGTGACCCAGTTGCGGTGCAGGTTGGCACCAGACAGTTTTTTGATGCGTGACAGCGGTTTGCTTTCAATCGCACCGAACTGGCTGAAATCGATCACCGGCATAGGTAAGGTACTTAAGCCTGTACCAACGCCCATATTCTCTGAACGAGGTTTTGACAATTCGCCTTTGACATAACCTTGCACGTCACTTTGCACAATACGGTTCTTGGGACCGGTTGCTTTAACCAATGACAGGTTTACACCTAGTTCACGCGCAAATTTGCGTACCGATGGGCTGGCGTGTGCCAGCTTGCCGGAAGATGCTACGCTAGACTCAGCCACTGGATTAGGTGTTGATTGTGGTTGTACGACTTTAGGCGCTTCAGCCACCGGGCGGGTAGGCTCGGGAATCGCTACGGTTTTTTCATCCACTTTCACAGTCGCAACCACTGGCGTTGCGGTTGGTTGTGGCGCGGGTTTCTCGGCAGGGGCCGCTTCGCCAGCAGTATCCAGCGTGATGATCAGGGCGCCTTGCTTGGTTTTGTCACCCACGTTGATGTGGATTTCCTTGACCACACCCGCCAGAGAGGAGGGGATATCCATCGAGGCTTTGTCAGATTCAACGGTAATCAAAGAATCTTCTTTGGCGACCGTGTCACCGACGCTGACCAGGACTTCAATGACGTCTACCGTGTCAAAGTTGCCGATATCTGGTACGAGAACTTCTTTTAAGCTCATGTATTAAACCTTTATAAAAACGCGGTGCTGCAACATTGCGCAGTACCGATATCATTCATTAAATCGTTGTCGGGTTTGCGCGGCTGATATCAATATTGTATTTCTTGATCGCTTCAGTCGCTTTGCCGGCTGGTACTTTGCCATCGTCAGCCAGGGCTTTCAGCGCAGCTAGTACCACGTAGTAACGATCCACTTCAAAAAAGCTACGTAACGCCTCACGTGAGTCAGAGCGGCCATAACCGTCGGTACCCAATGTCACAAAACGGTTAGGCACGAAGTTACGGATCTGGTCAGCAAATGAACGCATATAGTCGGTTGACGCAATGACCGGACCTTCTGCTTTTGCCAGAGATTGGGCGACGTAGCTCAGTGTCGGTTTGGCTTCAGGGTTGAGCAGGTTTTTACGCTCTGCATCAATGCCTTCACGACGCAACTCGGTGAAGCTGGTCACGCTCCAGATATCAGCAGATACGCCCCAGTCTTTTTCCAGCAACTCGGCGGCTGCAATCACTTCACGCAGAATCACGCCGGAACCCATGAGTTGTACTTTCGGACCCTTGGCTTTGGATTTACTGAAGTTGTACATGCCTTTGAGGATGCCTTCGGCACTGCCTTCCGGCATGGCCGGATGTGTATAGTTCTCGTTCATCAGGGTGATGTAGTAATACACATCTTCCTGATTCTGTACCATGCGGCGCATGCCTTCCTGGATGATCACGGCCAGCTCGTAAGAGAAGGTCGGATCGTAGCTCACGCAGTTCGGGATGGTGGCCGACATCAGGTGGCTATGACCATCTTCATGCTGCAAGCCTTCACCGTTCAGGGTGGTACGGCCTGCAGTGGCGCCAAGCAGGAAGCCACGTGCACGGCTGTCACCAGCGGCCCAGGCAAAGTCGCCAATGCGCTGGAAGCCGAACATGGAGTAGTAGATGTAGAACGGGATCATCTGGGTGCCGGTCACGCTGTAAGACGTGGCGGCCGCCAGCCAGCTGGCAAATGAACCGGCTTCGTTAATGCCTTCTTCCAAAATCTGGCCGCTTTGTGATTCCTTGTAGAACATCACCTGGTCAGAATCTTGAGGCTCATACAATTGGCCGACTGAAGAGTAAATGCCCAGTTGACGGAACATGCCTTCCATTCCAAAGGTACGCGCTTCATCCGGCACGATAGGCACTACATATTTACCAATCTGCTTGTCACGCACCAGTGTAGACAGGATACGTACGAACGCCATGGTGGTAGAGATTTCACGTTCACCGGTCGCGCCCAGCATATTTTCAAATGCAGAGAGTTCAGGCACGGTCAGTTCGTTACCCTTACGGCGACGAGCTGGTACAAAGCCACCAAGTGCCGCGCGACGTTCCATCATGTATTTGATTTCCGGGCTATCTTCGCCTGGATGGTAGTAAGACAGGTTTTCTACCTGTTCGTCAGTTAATGCCAGGTCAAAGCGGTCGCGGAAAGCTTTCAGTGAAGAAAAGTCCATGCTCTTTTGCTGGTGAGTGGTGTTTTGACCTTCGCCCGCATCGCCCATGCCATAACCTTTAACGGTTTTAGCCAGGATGACGGTTGGCTGACCTTTATGGTTCACTGCAGCGTGGTAAGCGGAGTAGACCTTGTGCGGATCATGGCCACCACGGTTCAGGCGCCAGATGTCTGCATCAGACATGGCAGCCACCATTTCGCGCAATTCAGGATACTTGCCAAAGAAGTGTTCACGCGTATATGCGCCACCTTTTTGCTTGAAGTTCTGGTATTCACCATCCACGCACTCTTCCATGCGCTTGCGCAGCAGGCCATCTTTGTCCATGGCCAAAAGTGGATCCCAATAGGAGCCCCAGATGACTTTAATCGCGTTCCAGCCGGCACCGCGGAAGTTGGATTCCAGTTCCTGGATAATTTTGCCGTTACCACGTACCGGGCCATCCAGGCGCTGCAGGTTACAGTTAATCACGAAAATCAGGTTATCCAGACCTTCACGCGCAGCTAATGAAATCGCGCCTTGTGATTCCGGCTCATCCATCTCGCCATCGCCGCAGAATACCCATACTTTACGGTCAGCCGTATCGGCAATGCCGCGGTTATGCAGGTATTTGAGGAAACGCGCCTGATAGATACCCGCCAATGGCCCCAGGCCCATTGACACGGTCGGGAACTGCCAGAAATCCGGCATCAACCATGGGTGAGGGTAGCTGGAAAGGCCGTTGCCGCCGGTTTCCTGGCGGAAATTATCCATTTGGTCTGCAGTGATCCGGCCTTCAAGGAAGGCGCGTGCATACACGCCTGGTGAAGAGTGACCCTGGAAATACACACAGTCGCCACCGAAACTTTCATTTGCCGCGCGGAAGAAATGGTTAAAAGCAACGTCATACAAAGTCGCCGCTGACTGGAAGCTGGCAATATGACCACCAATGCCTGGCGATTTTTCGTTCGCTCGCAGCACTGTCATAATAGAGTTCCAGCGGATCAGCGCGCGGATACGGCGTTCCATCTCCGGGTCACCAGGCAGTTTGCTTTGCTGGTGCGTTGGAATCGTGTTGACGTAAGAAGTCGTTGCTTTGTACGGCAAATGGCCGCCTGAACGACGGGCCTGATCGATCATTGCTTCCAGCAGGAAGTGGGCACGTTCTGGCCCTTCATTCTCAATAACTGCGCTGAGTGCGTCTAACCATTCCTGGGTTTCTTGAGCATCAGTTTCATTGAGGTGTGCTTGCGAATGCGTTGCCATGCGTGAGGAT